>NZ_JAKJSY010000073.1:0-24124 GCF_050337445.1 Vibrio minamisatsumaniensis
CCATCTACAGTGTACTAATCTGTGATGACAATTTGTTGGAGGGATGGCTGAGTGGTCGAAAGCACCGGTCTTGAAAACCGGCAACCGTTAATAGCGGTTCTAGGGTTCAAATCCCTATCCCTCCACCACCATTGAAAAGCCCGCTGAGAAATCAGCGGGCTTTTTTCATACCTGAAGCAGTAAAAACCGTTTTATGGGGTAGCTCCCATTGGCAGAGCTGCGGATTCGAAAGCAGCGCGTGTGGGAGTTCGAACCTCTTCACTCATGCCATATTTAAGGCTCTAGTCGAAAGGCTAGAGCTTTTACGTTTTGACATTTTGCTACTATTGACCTTGCTCTCAACTGAGAGTAACATGTTGCGGTACTCAAAAAATAATAGTACAGGTGATGGATTTCCACCTTAACCGCTCTACTTAGAGATAATGATTCCTACTATAACGCTGTCCTTGATCAGTATTACTGATTATTTCGGGATAGATCTGTCTATAGTAGGGCTGTAAGTTTTATTATTCCCTCCTAGATTGTCTATCCTTTTGATTAACTAATGTTAAAAGATGAAGTATATGGCACACCCTCTCCACCAAAACCCTAAAAACTTGTATCAAGTGTTACGTTGGTCTTTATTGATCGTACCTGTCGCTCTACTTGTTGGTTCATTTAATGCCTTTTTCTTGTGGTTGCTATCTGAGGCAACCGAAAGTCGTATTAATACCCCCTGGCTTATTTATCTACTGCCAATTGCAGGTTTATTGATTGTTTATAGTTATCGTAATTGGGGTAAAAACTCTGCGGGTGGCAATAACCTTATAATGGATGAGATCCACCAAGCTGGTGACGGAGTCCCTGTACGTATGGGGCCTTTGGTTTTATTTACTACTGTCATTACTCATTTGTTCGGCGGGTCTGCGGGCAGAGAAGGGACAGCTGTTCAGATTGGTGGTGCGACGACAGATTGGTTAGCAAAAATATTTAAACTATCAGATGTTGATCGAAGAATGATGCTTATCGCAGGCGTTGCGGCTGGATTTTCATCCATTTTCGGGACTCCTTTCACTGGTGCCATTTTTGCTCTTGAAGTTCTATTTATAGGTCGAATTAAATTCAATGCCATTATTCCGTCTTTACTTGCTGCTATCCTTGCTAACGTAGTTGCTACTGCTTGGGGGGCACATCATACACATTACCTTATTGATTATAAGGAAGTGAGTACCATATTTGGTCATGCTATTGATATCGATTTATTGCTTATGGCAAAAGTAATTGTTGCTGCTATTGGGTTTGGGTTAGCTGGGTATTTGTTTGGTGAATTAACGCATGGTTTCAAAGATTTATTCTCTGCAACGCTGAAGAACCCATATTTAATAGTTGTTACTGGTGGTTTAGTGGTTATCGGCCTTACTCATTTACTAGGAAACTATGATTACATTGGTCTTGGTGTTTACCCAAGTAGAGAAGGTGGGGTGAGTATCACGTCGGCTTTTTCAGCGGGAGGAGCTGAGTGGTACAGTTGGTTAGTAAAATTGGTGCTAACAGCGATCACGTTGGCTGCTGGCTATAAGGGGGGAGAGGTTACACCTTTATTCTTTGTTGGGGCTACACTCGGTAACTTTTTAGCTTGGGTTATGGGCGCTCCAGTCGATCTATTTGCTGCGTTAGGCTTTTTAGCGGTCTTTGCTGCAGCAACCAATACACCATTAGCTTGTACAATCATGGGAGTGGAGTTGTTCGGTTCTACTTATTTGCCATATTTTGCACTAGCATGCTATACCGCCTATTACTTTAGTGGGCATACTGGTATTTACTCTTCTCAGCGTGTTGCTGTTTCTAAAACATTAGATCATAGTCGAGACCATGATGGTCTAAATAAAATAGGCTCTTACCGAGATTTGAATGCATCACATATTAAGAGATTAAGTAAGAAGCTGACTAAAAAAAATTAGAGATTTCACTGGGATCATATCACATTGTTTTAATCATGAAGCAATGTGATATGTCATTGATGTTTCATTTTTGTTGTTCTTTATCTATACTCCGACTTCTCATTATTTTTATCTAGATTGATGAGAACACTTGTCGGAGTGCTTAGTACGTTGTTTAGAGTACGAGCTGAGACCGCATTGCGGGATCCGTAGAACCTGATCAGGCTAATACCTGCGAAGGGAACAAGAGAAATTACTTTTAGTTTTAGATGCTATTTATTCAAGCAGTCATACGCTTTATGTGTGAGTTTGCACAATAAATAGGCTGAACTACACCTCTTGCTACATAGTCCGACAAGCAATTATCCTAACTAAATCAAGGAATTTTGCTATGTCGTCAAGTCGAAAACAAGCGCGTTTGAGTGCAAAAACAAACATTGACTCTCTTACCTGCCAACCTTATCCAAATTCAAAAAAAGCTTACATTCAAGGATCTCGAGAGGACATTCAAGTCCCAGTACGAGAAATATCACTAGCAGATAGCCTTGTGGGTGGTACCAAAAAAGAGCCTGTATTCGAACCTAATGCGCCAATTCATGTATACGACACCTCTGGTGTTTATACTGACCCTACGCACGAAATTGACCTTTACAGTGGCCTTCCTAAGTTACGAGAGCAATGGATTGCAGAGCGTGGTGATACCGAACTGTTAGACGATGTAAGTTCTGTTTATACCAAAGAGCGTTTAGAAGATGAAACTCTAGACGACCTTCGTTACGGTAATCTGCCTAAAATTCGTCGCGCGACTAGAGACCAATGTGTCACTCAGCTGCACTATGCTCGTCAGGGGATTATCACTCCAGAGATGGAGTACATTGCGATACGTGAGAACATGGGACGTCAGAAGTTTGCTGATGAGCAGCTGAACCATCAACATCCTGGTCATAACTTTGGTGCAAACCTGCCCAAAGAAATCACCCCTGAGTTCGTGCGTAAGGAGGTCGCTGAAGGCCGAGCGATTATCCCGTCAAACATCAACCACCCTGAATCCGAGCCGATGATTATTGGCCGAAACTTCTTAGTGAAAGTGAACGCCAATATCGGTAACTCTTCAGTAAGCTCTTCGATTGAAGAAGAAGTTGAGAAGCTAGTCTGGTCGACTCGCTGGGGTGGCGATACCGTGATGGACCTGTCTACCGGTCGTAATATTCACGAGACTCGCGAATGGATCCTACGTAATAGCCCTGTGCCAATTGGTACTGTTCCTATGTATCAAGCGCTTGAAAAAGTGAACGGCGTTGCAGAAGATCTTAACTGGGAAGTGATGCGTGATACCTTGATTGAACAAGCAGAGCAGGGGGTTGATTACTTTACTATCCATGCAGGTTTATTGCTTCGTTACGTTCCTATGACCGCTAAGCGTGTGACTGGCATTGTCTCTCGTGGTGGTTCTATCATCGCGAAATGGTGTCTTGCTCACCACCAAGAGAGCTTCCTTTATACCCACTTCCGTGAGATCTGTGAGATCTGTGCGAAGTACGATGTCGCTCTGTCACTGGGTGATGGTCTACGTCCGGGTTCGATTGCGGATGCTAATGATGAAGCTCAATTTTCTGAATTACGTACGCTGGGTGAGTTAACTAAGGTTGCTTGGGAATACGACGTGCAGGTGATCATTGAAGGTCCTGGACATGTGCCAATGCACTTAATTAAAGAGAACATGGACGAGCAGTTAGAGCATTGCCATGAAGCACCTTTCTATACTTTAGGTCCATTGACTACCGATATTGCCCCTGGTTATGACCACATTACCTCTGGAATTGGTGCCGCCATGATTGGTTGGTACGGCTGTGCGATGCTCTGTTATGTCACCCCTAAAGAGCATCTAGGCTTACCAAACAAAGAAGATGTGAAGACTGGCCTGATTACTTACAAGCTGGCTGCACACGCTGCAGACTTGGCTAAAGGCCATCCGGGTGCACAAATCCGAGATAATGCGTTATCAAAGGCACGTTTTGAATTCCGTTGGGAAGACCAATTCAACCTAGCTCTTGATCCGGAAACGGCGCGGTCTTTCCATGATGAAACTTTACCGCAAGAGTCGGGCAAGGTTGCTCACTTCTGCTCAATGTGTGGCCCTAAATTCTGCTCAATGAAGATCTCTCAAGAAGTTCGAGAGTACGCGAAAGACACCGAACAAGTGGCTGCTGATCAGGCTATCGAGATTAAGATGCTAGATAATCCGTTGGAAGGGATGCGTCAGAAATCACAAGAGTTTCGTGATACTGGCTCTGAACTTTATCACCTTGCAGTAGGCGCAAAAGAAGCTCAATTAGAGGAATAATGACAGTGAAGATTCTTATCCCACCTCAAAATATTGAGCTAACGGGAGAGGTGCAAAGCTGTCTGCTGGTTGCTAAGCGACAAGGCTTGGCAACCGATGCAGTTGAGTTGGGTGTCAGCCCGACTCAATACTTCTCTATCCTTGATGATCAGCAGGCGTTATCTATTGGCTTTGCTCATGATGTTGATTCATTGGCGGAGTGTCGCTCAAGTGAGCTTGATCATATCGTTGATTACAGTCATTCAGTGGCGCTAGCCGATGTCCGCGATGCCTTGGTACAAACTCCGAATACCATCTATATCGCTGTCTTGGATGACTCAGCTGTATTGGATATCTGGTCACAGCTAGATGCTAATCGTGCTATCAAGAGTGAAAATCCAGCTCATCAAGCGTTAGATAATCACGGCCACTTTGCCTGGTTACTTACTTTGTTGGCATTGGAGTTCCCATTAGAAGATGCACTGGTTTTAGCTCGCTCAGCATCTAATGTTTCACGTGGAACATGGCCTGCAAACTACCAAAACTTTCCTATTCCTGTTCTAGAAGATGAGCGACTGGATATTAGTGTTGGTTGGGCGTACCAAGGAACATCACTTTCATTTCCTGAACTGAGTAAGAGTAGCCTAGGACTATACCCAGTAGTTGATGATGTCGAGTGGATCGAAAGGCTGCTCAAACTTGGAATCAACACCGTTCAATTGCGTATTAAGAACTCGCAGCAAACCGATTTAGAACAACAAATCGCACGATCTATCGAACTCGGCAGAGAGCACAACGCACAGGTTTTTATCAATGACTATTGGCAGTTGGCACTTAAGTATGATGCTTTTGGTGTTCATTTGGGTCAAGAGGACATCGAAGAATCCAACCTATCTCAATTGAGTCAAGCTGGTATTAAGATCGGTCTCTCGACTCATGGTTATTACGAGTTGCTACGTATTGTGCAAATCAACCCAAGCTATATTGCGCTGGGGCATATCTTCCCAACCACCACTAAGCAGATGCCATCGAAGCCTCAGGGGCTTGTGCGTTTATCTCTCTATCAGCAGCTGATTGATACTATCCCATACACAGAAGAACTCACCGGTTATCCGACGGTTGCGATTGGTGGAATTGACCAGTCGACGGCTGCACAGGTGTGGAGTTGTGGGGTATCGAGCCTTGCTGTTGTGCGTGCGATTACGTTAGCTGAAGATCCAAAAAAAGTGATTGAGTTCTTCGAAGCATTAATGGCTGACAGTTCTACAAGTGCTGCTAAAGAGGTTACTCATGCTGAGTGATTTTGAGTTTATTCGTTATCAACGACAAATTGCGTTAACTGAAGTGGGTGAGCAAGGGCAACGCAATCTACTAGACAGCCATGTGTTGGTTGTTGGTTGTGGCGGTTTAGGCAATGCTGCGGCGCTCTATCTTGCGGCTTCGGGTGTCGGGAAGATCGTGTTGGTTGATGATGACTGTGTGGATTCGTCTAACCTGCAACGACAGGTAGCGTTCAAGGAAAATCAGTTAGGTTCACCTAAGGTCGAAGCTCTGAAGCAACAACTGACTGAGCTTAATGGTCGAAGCCAAGTCAGAACCATCAATCAACGAATGAGTCAAAGTCAGCTTGAGCTTGAGGTGATGCTTGCTGATCTCGTGTTGGATTGTACTGACAACTTTGAGTCACGCCAGCAGGTTAACCAAGCATGTTTCGGCAGCAGTACGCCTTTGATTTCTGGTTCTGCGATCGGCTGGAAAGGTCAGTTTATTGTTTTTGATTATCAGAAGCAGAAAGGGTGCTATCACTGTTTGTTCCCATTCAGTCATCATCCACAAACGACACGTTGTAGCGATAGCGGCATCATCGGCCCAGTTGTTGGCACCATAGGCAACCTCCAAGCACTGGCTGCGATTCAACGTATTAGCACTGGCGAGTTCCAAGTTGCTACACATCAGCTCAAACTGTTTGATGGCCAGACAATGAACTGGCAAAACTTAAGTGTCAGTCAAGATAGTGAATGCCCCGTTTGCTGCACATCTACAGTTAACTATTTAGAAGAAGAAACCCAATGAGTCACATAACGATCTCTATCAATGAGCAACCAGAACAGGTTGCACAATCGTCGTCTCTAGCGGATATCATCCAAGCGCTCTCTCTGCCCGATCTAGGTTGTGTCTTTGCTATCAATAATGCGGTTGTCCCGCGTAGTCAGTGGCAACAAACGGTCGTCAATGAAGGCGATGCTATCTCTCTTTTCCAAGCCATTGCAGGAGGCTAACCATGTTAACTATCGCAGATAAAACGTTTCAATCTCGACTCTTCACTGGAACGGGTAAGTTCGCGAATAAGCACTTGATGGCGAATGCTATCGAAGCTTCCGGTTCTCAACTTGCCACCATGGCTTTGAAGAGGGTTGATATTCGCTCTGAGCAAGATGATATTTTACAGCCGATCATTGATGCTGGCGTGAACTTGCTACCCAATACCTCTGGGGCGAAGAACGCGAGGGATGCCATCTTTGCTGCACATTTGGCTCGCGAAGCGCTAGGCACAAATTGGCTCAAACTGGAAATTCACCCAGATCCAAAGTACTTGATGCCAGACCCAATAGAGACATTAAAAGCGGCAGAGCAACTGGTGAAAGATGGCTTTGTTGTTTTGCCTTACTGCCATGCCGATCCTGTATTATGTAAGCGCCTAGAAGAGGCAGGTTGTGCTGCTGTAATGCCGCTTGGTGCACCGATTGGTTCTAATAAAGGAATCGCGTCAGCTGACTTCTTAGAGATCATTATCGACCAAGCGAACGTCCCTGTGATTGTTGATGCGGGTATCGGTGCACCTTCTCATGCTGCTCGTGCAATGGAAATGGGCGCGGATGCCGTGTTAGTGAATACTGCGATTGCGGCTTCTCAACAACCCGTTGATATGGCAATTGCCTTTAAACTGGCCGTTGAAGCTGGGCGTATGGCTTACCTCGCAGGTCTCGCTGGTCAGGTATCTCACGCGGTTGCTTCTAGTCCGCTAACTTCATTTCTAGACGAGTAGTGTCCCTATGACGTTTGTTGATCGATTTAAACAGCTCAACTGGGATGACATTGGTCTGTCTATCTTCAGTAAAACGGCGGCGGATGTGGAGCGTGCGCTGAGTAAGCCTAAACGTAATTTAGAAGACTTTAAGGCTCTTATCTCTCCGGCAGCAGAACCTTATTTAGAGCAGATGGCACAACAATCATTGGCACTGACACGCAAGCGATTCGGCAATACAATGTCGTTGTATATTCCATTGTACCTCTCAAACCTGTGCGCTAACGCGTGCACGTATTGCGGCTTCTCAATGGAGAACCGTATTAAGCGTCGCACACTTACTTTGGATGAAATCGATGCTGAAAGTGCGGCTATCAAAAAGATGAAGTTTGATAGTGTACTGTTGGTGACTGGTGAACATGAAACCAAGGTCGGAATGAAGTACTTCCGTGAAGTGCTACCGAATATTAAGGCACAATTTAACTATCTTGCGATGGAAGTGCAGCCGCTTGACCAAGATGACTACGCGGAACTTAAAACCCTTGGCTTAGATGCGGTGATGGTTTATCAAGAGACTTATCAGCCAAGAACTTACGCTGAGCATCATCTACGTGGCAATAAAATGGATTTTGAATATCGACTTGAAACCCCCGATCGTTTGGCAAAAGCGGGTATTGATAAGATAGGGATTGGTGCTTTGATTGGCTTAGAAGATTGGCGAACGGACTGCTTTTTCGTAGCGGCTCACTTAGACTATCTTGAACGTACTTACTGGCAAACGCGTTACTCGATTTCATTTCCACGTCTTCGTCCGTGTGAGGGGGGAAGCTCTAGTGGTGGATTACAGCCGAAGTCGATCATGAGTGATAAACAGTTGGTTCAACTTATCTGTGCGTATCGCTTGTTGAACCCTGAGGTTGAGTTGTCTCTTTCGACTCGCGAGTCAGCGACGTTCCGCGATAATGTGTTGCCGTTAGGTATCACCAGTATGTCGGCTGCATCAAAAACGCAACCAGGTGGCTATGCTTCGGATGAAGAAGAACTCGAGCAATTCGAGATCAGTGATGAAAGAAGTGCAGCTGATGTTGAGTCAATGATTCGTCAACGTGGTTTTGATCCTGTGTGGCGAGACTGGCACAGCGCTTACTCAGGCTAACGAACATATTGGTTGATGTTCCACGTGAAACATCGATGTAATGATACAGGCAAATAAAAACGGCTACCTTTGGGTAGCCGTTTTTCTATTTAACTTAGCAAGTTCTTTTTGGTTCAGTTAACAACTTAGCGAAGCATTAAGCATTAAGCATTAAGCGTGAGCCAATGGTGTGGTTGCTTGGCGTAACCATTCCAACGTATCACCTGCAACTAATGGGCTAATATCGTTCCATACTTTCTGGTGGTAATCGTTCAACCATGCAAGTTCAGGTCGTGTCAGTAGATCAACGTTGATGTTGCGCTTATCGATAGGGCAGCGTGTTAGTGACTCAAACGTTAGTACTGAGAAGTCACCTTGAGTTGGCAGCTCAACCACGAGCTCAAGGTTTTCGATACGAATACCAAATTCATCAGCACGGTAGTAGCCCGGCTCGTTTGATAACACCATGCCTTCAACAAGCGGTACGTCGATTAGCTTCTTAGAGATGCTTTGTGGTCCTTCATGAACACTTAGGAAGTGGCCAACACCGTGACCTGTGCCGTGGTCGTAGTCGAAACCTTCTGCCCATAAGTGCTGACGCGCTAGAATATCAAGCTGGAAACCACGAGTACCCTGTGGGAAACGTGCACGTGCAATGCCAATGTGACCTTTCAGTGCGAGAGTAAACTGCTGGATCATTTCGTTGCTTGGTTGGCCGATCGCGATAGTACGGGTGATGTCGGTTGTACCATCTAAATATTGACCGCCTGAATCGACTAAGTACAGAGTGTTTAATTCTAATTGACCCGGTTCAGGTTGGTTCTCGTGGTTGTAGTGACACATTGCTGCGTTGCCGCCTGCTGCTGAAATTGTATCAAAACTAAGGTCCATCAGCGTTGGGTCTTGCTCGCGGAATGATTGTACTTTGTCTGCTAGTACCGCTTCGTTGTGCAGGTTACCTTGCGCGACTTCTGCGTCAATCCAAGATAGGAACTTCGCCATCGCAACACCATCACGAATGTGACACGCTTTCATACCGGCAATTTCAGTTTCATTCTTGGTCGCTTTTGGCATTAGGCATGGGTCTGCTGCTTCAATAACATGAGCACCAGCATTTTGTAGAACCAGCGTGTACCAAGCGTTACTCGTACCTGAATCCACAGATACATTTTTACCTTCTAAAGATTGAAGACGCGCTTCAAGCTCTGATGGGTGAGATACACGAATACCCTTACCGACGTGTGCTTCAAAGCCTGCAGGAATACGAGCAGGGTCTAGGAAGAAGTCTACGCTTTCATCGGCGTGAATGATCGCGTTGGATAGCACAACAGGCAGGCGAGATACGTCCAAACCACGAATGTTAAGCAACCAACAGATTGAATCGAGTTCCGTAAGAATAGCGGCATCAGCCCCTTTGGCTTTTAGCAAGCCAGCAATCTCCCCACGTTTGCTTTCACTTGATTGACCTACGGCATCTGTTGCCATTAGGCGAACATCAGAGACTACAGGCTCTGGGCGATCAGACCAAAGCTCATCAATTGGATTTGAAGATAGTGTTATTAGTTCAACTTTCTCTGCCAGTTTAGCTTGCGCACCTTTCAACCAAGCTGCTGTGTGCATGCGTGGGTCGAATGCAACTTTGCTGCCTTGTGCTAGGGAATCGATGATCCAATCTAAAGCCGGTTCTTCAATAAGGTGGCGATACTCAAATAACTCTGCTGGTACCTGCTTACGAACCTGAACCGTGTAGCGACCATCAACAAAAATGGCAGCGTTCTCTCGAGTGATAACGGCTGCACCAGCAGATCCAGTGAAACCTGTCAACCAGTGAAGTCGCTCGTTATGAGCTGGAACGTATTCACCTAGATATTCGTCTTCGTGTGGAATGATAACAGCATCTAGGTTGCTTACTTCAAGCCAAGCTCGAACCGCAGCAACGCGTTCAGCAGTAATATTGTGCATCGGTGTTTATCCTTATTGTTAGGGTCCTTGTTAACACTCACACTAGATAGCGATGTGAGGGGACTTTAGGCCAATAAGCTAGCGCTTTTGTTCGTTTGCTGCAAATGCTGTGCGCCATTTTTATCTAAGATGCAGGGTTTTTTCTTTAATGATATCCCGCAGCCAAGATAAGGCTGGATCGTTTTCTCTATCACGATGCCAAAAAAGGGTGTATGCCATGGGTGGAAACTCCATGGGTAAAGGCACAACCACTAAGTCCAGCTGCTTGGCGACTAGGTAAGTGAAATGACTGGGTGCGGTAAAAACAAAGTCGGTGTAGGTGCACAAGCTTGCCGCACTATTGAAGTCTGGAACTGAAATTGCGATATCACGTTGCTGACCAAGGTCGGCAAGTTTGTAATCCAGCAACCAACGATCGTTACCATCACATCTTACTTGTACATGGCGCTGCGCAAGGTAGGTTTCTAGATCCCATTTACCACTCAGAGCGGGGTGGTTGCGTCTTAACACACACATCTGTGCATCGCGATAGATCTCTTGCTCGCAGATGTCGTCTGGCGGCAGCATGGTTAAACGTGCATCGTTAATGTCGATATCTTTGCCGGTCAGTCCAATATCTAACTCGCCAAGCTGTAGCTTCTTAAAGGTTTGCTCGGTCCACGCGTGGGTGTTGATATTGACCTTAGGTGCTTGTCGAAATATTGCTGGTAAGAAGTGCGGAAGAATCAGTGGGTAAACACTCTCAACGGCAGCGATGTGAAAGCTGTGGTCGCTGTTATTGGGAATGAATGTCTCAGGCTGAGTGAGCACTTCGAGTTGATTGATCAAGGTTTCTAGTCGAGGCTTGAGAAAAACCGCCTTCGGTGTTGGCCGCAGGCCATGAGCGCTTCGCGTGAAAAGGGGATCATTAAACTGCTCACGAAGCTTGGCTAGTGATTTGCTCACTGCCGATTGGCTCAAACACAATCGATGCGCGGTACGTGTGACGCTCAGCTCTTCCATCAGCACCTGTAGGCAAACGAGTAGGTTTAAATCGAGGCGTGACAGTTTTTCTATATTCATGTGAGTTTCCTATTTGGAATAATGCTAATGAGTATATGCCATTTTTGTTCATATCTTTAGTTGGGTATTATGCCGCTAAATTAACTCATACGGATAATCTTGTGCCTTCTAACGCGCTTCCAACCCCTAGTAAACTGCAGGTTGCTTTATTGGCAATGCTGGTTCTATTTAGTCCTCTGGCTATTGATATCTATTTACCTGCACTGCCACAAATATCGACAGCGTTTCACGTGGAACATGCTCGAGCACAAGATACGATTACTTGGTTTTTATTTGCTATGGGTGTCGGCCAACTATTTGCAGGCCCCTTGGCTGATAAGTTAGGACGTCGAACCGTTGCATTGGGAGGTGTTAGTATCTATGCATTGAGCGCTTGCTTGGCGTGGGCAGCTCAATCGATAGATATGATGCTAATGGCTCGGCTGCTACAAGGCTTAGGCGCTTGTGCGACTTCTGTAGCGGCCTTTGCAACGGTTCGCGATCTATTTGGCCCAGCAAAGAGTGGTCGCATGATCAGTTATCTGAATGGTGCAATTTGCTTTATTCCAGCGTTAGCACCGATTCTTGGTGCTTGGCTAACTCAACAGTTTGGTTGGCGATCGAACTTCAGCTTTATGGCTGTTTTCGCTGTCGTGCTTGGCATCATTTTGTTTTTCCAGATGAGAGAGTCTAATCCGACAACAGAAAAGGTGGCGGTGTTCAAGCTTGAGCGATACTGGTCAGTATTGAAAACACCATCATTCCTTTTCCACGCAACCTTGTGTCTGATGGCGATGGCGGTCATCCTCGCTTATGTAACCTCGGCCCCGGTTGTGTTGATGGAAAATCTAGGTTTGACCATGAATGAATTTACTTTCTGGTTTGGTGTGAATGCCGCGATTAACATTGCTGCCGCTTTCACTGCTCCAAAATTTATGGACCGTTTTGGCACTTATAAAGCACTGGTTATTGGTATTTCAACATTGGGGCTAGCGGGCGTGATTATGTTAGTGCTTGCTGACCACGCTAGCGCGATAGCATTCATGTTGCCAATCTTTTTATCTTCAGTGGGTTTTGCTTGGATTCTCGGTGCGGCGGCAGGTAAGGCGCTTGAACCTTTCGGTGACCGAGCGGGGACTGCCGCTGCACTGCTTGGCTTGTTTCAAATGAGTGGCTCTGGACTATTAGTCGGTACCATGCAACGTTTTGATTTAACGTCTCAAGTGATGATTGCGCTGCAAATGTTCCTAATTGTTCCAGCATTGTTAGTGCTCACTAGCAAAGCGGGTAAGTCGTGGCACGCGACGTTTGCTAAGGCGTAAGTCTCAACAGAGACAAAATATACAAATGACGGTTTGCGAAACGTTAAAACATGGTATATTTGTTACTCATTGAAACGTTAGTCCCCAACGGAAAATACTGTTATGTCATTAACAACCTACGAAATGGCGCGCGTCTTAGAACAAATGGAAGATGCACCTGAAAAGGTCATGTTTGGTAAACTGCTGAAAGAGCTAGGCAACCAAAGTGAAGAGCGTATTCGCAGTGCGGCAAAACAAGTTCCAATCGATACTTTGCGAGACATCATTTACCAATTTCAGCGTGTGGTAGAGTCTCGTAAGGGTGAGCAGGTTCAGCTACTAGCAAAAGAGCTAGCTGAGCAAGGTATCTCTGCTGAAGAGTTACAAGCTTTTCTAAATAAGTAGTTTATCCCAGTTAAAAAGAAACCACTCAATTGAGTGGTTTTTTGTGTTTTGGGGTATATCAATTTAATACCAATGGAATTTCGTTCTAACCTCTAAACTGTGCTTTCAAAATTCTATCAAGTGAGAATGGCCCAGCGCCCCATACCACGACGACAAGAATCATTAATCCCCACAACTGATGATCATAGAAGCCTTGCGCCCATAATACAGGGTAAGACACGACCGCAATGATATTGAAAACGAACAGCAGCGCTGCCATAGGTCGTGTTAATAGGCCAAGCACCAAGAATACCGGCAGAATCAATTCAGCTGCGGTACCCATGTAGGCGGCTAACTCCCAAGGTAGCAGTGGCACGTGGTATTCCAACTCAAACAAGTAAAGAGTGCTATCCCAAGTCGCTATTTTGGTGAGGCCAGAATTAAAGAATACTCACGCTACCCATAGGCGACAAAATAGCAGTAGCACCGGAACAAAGAGTGCCTGTGATTTCTCAATCAAACGGTCGTATTGAGCCATCATGTTCGTGACTGTGTTGTTATCCATATTATGTCTCCAATTCGGCATTGATTGAAAAGCCTGAGATGACGTTAAGTGCCATGACAGCATTCAGATGTTGTAGTAATGAAGGATCTATCGCTGCGAGCATTTGGCCTGATTGAAATTCGCGCAGTAGTTGATGGCATTCTTCACTCAAGTGATGACTCTCAATCTGAGCATTCTCCGCTCGTATTAACACCCCATACTCAGGTTGGTTAATGTCTAATCCATCGAGTTGTTGCTGATCGATAGCGTGTTCAAGTCCGATAATCGTATAGCTCGAATGAATGAGCGTTATAGAATCTTTGAGATGAAAGACTAAAGCGCCTTGTTGCTCTGGTGGCACATCACCTAAACCAGCAAGAGGACGTTGGTCGATATGTGATTTTGAAAGACACCTCACCAAGCTGTCTTTTTGCCATTCATACAAAGCCACTTCAGCGAGATAAGGTGCTGCCTCAGTAACCGCAGGAAAGGTTTGGATGGTTTGTGCAAAATGTTCTCCGTAACCGCTGACATCACCAGTGGTTGATGGATAACGTAAGATATGCTGACGAGCCATCTGCTGGAAGCACTCTTCGCCGACTAACATCTCGGTGAGTGGGTAGGTTGCCGCGAGTACTTCGCTCAAGCTAATCACAAAGTTATTGCGGTAAATCTGGATGCGCTGTTCCTCGGTAAAGTGGTCGCTCACTATGTCGCAGTGCTCACCATTGTTTTGATAGCGTAGGGCATTAGCAAACTCCAATTGAACTTCTGCTAGGGAGTGACTCATGAGGCGCGACTCCTTTGATTGATGATGTCTTGTTGATACAAGCGCTCACTGGCTTTGGCAGCCTCAGCCAATAAAATTTGTGGTTCCGGGATATCGAAATCCCACTCTATCAAGGTATGGCGTGAACCATGTTGTTCTATCCATTGGGTGTACAGTTGCCACACTTCATCGCAGACAGGCTTGCTGTGGGTGTCTATCCAGATCTCACCTTGTTCGAGTATCTTCTTAGTGAAGCCTGCCAAATGAATCTCTTCCACTTTGTCTGCCGGTATTCCCCTTAGATACTCTTCACAGCTGAAGTTATGATTAAAAGATGAGACAAAAATATTATTGAAATCGAGCAGTAGGCGACACTCGGTACGCTTCTGTACCTCGGCTAAAAATTCCCACTCAGGGATGGTTGAGTGTTTGAAGGCAAGGTAGCTCGATGGGTTCTCAATCAGCATAGGGCGTTGCAGGCTGTCTTGAACTTCGATGACATTGCGACAAAAGATGTCTAGCGCTTCTTCGGTATAAGGCAGCGGTAACAAGTCATTAAAGTAATGCCCGCCAGTTTGACTCCAGCTGAGATGATCAGAAACCAAGAAGGGGTCGATATCATCAATCAGGTCTTTTAATTGCATCAGATGATGTTGATTGATGCGCTCAACAGAACCGAGAGACAGTCCTACACCGTGACAACTGATGTTGCGTGCGCGCCGAATTTCTCTGAGTTGTTGGCGTTGCGGTGATTGAGCGAAGAAGTAGTTCTCGCTGTGAACTTCTAACCAACTTACTAAGGCTGGATTTTGGCTAAAGAAGTCCAAGTGCGGTGTTCTAAGGCCAACCCCTGCGTTGGGGTGAAGAGTTTGAGTCACAACGATTCTCCTAACAAGAAGTGGAGGTGAGCTGAATGTCAGCTCACCATGCTCAGCAGCTTAATTATGATGATTGAGTGTTGCCACCTGATAACTTGCCACACAGTCCTTTAGGAACGACCACGAAGGCATCGGATTGGTTGTCTTCTTTGGCTGTACCCGCACATGAACTTGTTTTGGTTGCACAATCATTTTGGCCAGCTTTTGCCACGCCGTAGCATTTTTCTTTTTCTGCGGCGGCTGCAGGTGCCGATGTAAGCACTGCACCACCGAACGCGAGTACGCTTGTGATTGCTGCTGTAATAGCAAGATTAGAATTTTTCATCGTCATTCCCTCTAGACTTGATAGTATTGTTATATCGCAAGTTAATGAATTGTTAACTTGCTTACTAAAAAAGAGAGGAACAATCGGGAAATAATTTCATCGTATGATGAAAAACATCATTACCAATGAGGTTCTTGTATTTAAGTTTATGATTTTAATGTGCTATTTTTTGATGGCTTTTTCTTCGTATTACCCTAAACGCAGCTTAGTGTTTAGGTTATAATCAACTTTTATGTATAAATACCCAGTAGTGAGCATATCCAATGATCGATCCTTCGCTTTTACTCGATGGCCTCAACGATAAACAACGTGAGGCGGTCGCGGCACCTTTAGAAAATCTCCTTATTCTGGCAGGTGCTGGCAGTGGTAAAACGCGAGTGTTGGTGCATCGTATCGCTTGGCTGCAAAGTGTAGAGCAAGCATCACCGTTCTCTATTATGTCGGTTACCTTTACCAACAAAGCGGCAGCAGAGATGCGTGGTCGTATTGAAGAGTTGATGATGGGGAGCTCGTCCGGCATGTGGAACGGCACCTTCCACGGTATCTGTCACCGCATCCTTCGTGCTCACTACCTAGATGCAAAACTGCCAGAAGATTTCCAGATTATCGATTCAGATGATCAAATTCGTTTGTTACGCCGCTTAATCAAGGCGCAAAATCTTGATGAAAAGCAGTGGCCTGCCAAGCAAGCTTCTTGGTGGATCAATGGCAAGAAAGACGAAGGGCTGCGCCCAAGTCACATTGATGCCTACCATGATCCAATCACTCAAACGTGGTTAAAGATCTACTCGGCTTACCAAGAAGCATGTGATCGTGCTGGCTTGGTTGATTTTGCGGAAATCTTGTTGAGATCGCATGAACTATTACGCGATAAGAAACACATCCGCGAACACTACCAAGCTCGCTTTAAGCATATTCTTGTCGACGAATTCCAAGATACTAACAACATCCAATATGCTTGGCTGCGTATGATGGCAGGCCCAGATTGTCGCGTGATGATCGTGGGTGATGATGACCAATCTATCTATGGCTGGCGCGGCGCTAAAATCGAAAATATTCAGAAGTTCTTGGATGAATTCCCTGGGGCGTCAACGGTTCGACTCGAACAAAACTACCGTTCAACCAAAACCATTCTTCAGGCGTCGAACGCGCTTATCTCGAATAACACCGAACGCATGGGTAAAGAGTTGTGGACCGATGGGAATGATGGCGAGCCAATCTCTGTATATTCAGCTTACAACGAGCTCGATGAAGCGCGTTTTACGGTCAGCAAAATCAAAGAGTGGCAAGAGAAAGGCGGTGCGCTAGAAGATACCGCGATGCTTTATCGTAATAACGCCCAATCGCGTGTTCTTGAAGAAGCTTTGATTCAAGGGGGTCTACCTTACCGAATCTATGGTGGCATGCGATTCTTCGAACGTCAGGAAATCAGAGATGCCTTGAGCTACCTGCGTTTAATGAGTAATCGCAGCAATGATGCAGCGTTCGAACGTGTCGTCAATACGCCAACGCGTGGCTTGGGCGATAAAACGTTAGAAACGATTCGCCTTGCAGCGCGTGATCGTGGTGAAACCATGTGGCAGGCCAGTATTGCTCTGCTAGAAGAGCAAGTGTTACCCGGCCGTGCCGCTGGTGCTTTGAGCCGCTTTATTGAACTGATTAATGCACTTGAAGATGATACGGTAGAACTGAGGCTTCATGAACAAACCGACCACGTGATTAAATCGTCGGGTCTGTTCGCGATGTACGAGCAAGAGAAGGGCGAGAAGTCGAAGGCACGTATTGAGAACTTGGAAGAATTAGTAACGGCAACGCGTCAGTTTGAAAAGCCAGAAGAAGCAGACGAGATGAGTATGCTAACAGCATTCTTAACGCATGCGGCTTTAGAGGCGGGTGAAGGTCAAGCTGATGAGTTTGATGACGCGGTACAGTTAATGACTCTGCACAGTGCCAAAGGCCTAGAGTTCCCAATGGTATTCATGGTCGGCGTGGAAGAAGGCATGTTCCCAAGCCAGATGTCGGCAGAAGAAGCAGGGCGTTTAGAGGAAGAGCGTCGCCTGTGTTATGTCGGCATGACTCGCGCGATGGAGAAGCTTTACATTACTTACGCTGAGATGCGTCGTTTGTATGGCCAAGATAAGTACCACAAACCATCACGCTTTATTCGTGAACTGCCAGAGACCTGTCTGGATGAAGTACGCATGAAGGCGCAAGTGAGTCGTCCTGCAAGTAGTGGGCGTTTTAGCCAAACCGCCGTGAAAGAGAACTTTAACGAAACAGGCTTTAGCTTGGGTTCTCGCGTTAAGCACCCTAAGTTTGGTGAAGGCACCATCATCAATTTCGAGGGAAGTGGCCCACAAAGCCGAGTTCAAGTTGCGTTCAATGGTGAAGGCATTAAATGGTTAGTCACCGCTTACGCTCGTTTAGAGCAGCTTTAATCTGTTACTTCTGCATGTAAAAAGCGTTTGGTATTTAAAAATAAGCAACGATTTAAAAACCCAAAGAGCAGCTTAATCGCTGCTCTTTAATGATCTAAAATAGATAGGTAAAGAAAAACCCCGAGAGCTTGCGCTCATCGGGGTCTATAGTCTTACTCGCAGCAATCCGGCTACTAAGTGTGCTCCATGCATCAAATCCATGATAGTGTGCTGTTATCCTTCAGCGTATTCCTTTCGTCGCCTTCCTAGCGGTGTCCTTGATCTTATCCTGATCTGCCAACAATCCTCGTTAGCGCGCTTCACTTGTTCCTTGAGCGGTGTCCTTTCCTCATCCAGAGGTGTCCATTGTCTTTCCTTAGTAGCAACCATCCTAGTTACTATTGCGTCCGTTCAATGTCCATTTCGCTATCCATGCCGATTATTCATCCTGAGTAATCGAATCTTCGTCCTGAAGATAACCAAGTCCTTGGTATTTCCTGTTCCGTGTCAGCATCCTTCCGACACCATTGATATTACCGATTCCTTACTTATCAGCAATGGGGCATAAGCGAGTTTTTTAAATAATTATTTGAATGCTAAATGTACATATCATTTTATTTCAATTATTTAGGATTGGGTTGTGCTTGGTTTTGTAGTGAAGTATCGATATTTACTCACTCGCTTGTGCGAGATCTCGCACAAAGTTGTGAGTAAAAAGGTAGGGTTATTCGATAGAAGCGTCATGAGTCGAATTTAAGCGATTAAACCAGACAGCGACTGCCAAAGAATGCTCAAACCGATAATTGTAAAAACGGCACCACACAAAGCATCGATGTAAACGGTCGCTTCATGCAGTTTTTTCTGCAGCGCTTTGGTTGAAAGCATCCACGCTAGAAGCGAGAACCAAAACAGAGATAGACCAAATAGAATGATGAGCGCAAAGCCTTTACCCGCCAGAGACATGTCGGCAGGCACTAAGCTCGACATCAAGCTGATAAAGAACACCAAAGCCTTTGGATTGAGAATGTTGGTCATAAACCCTTTAGAAAATGCATCTCGTTTGTTGGTGAGAATCAGGTCTTTTGCGTTGACGACCTCTAAGTCATCATCATGATGTTGGATGATCTGCCATGTTGCTTTTAATGCCCCGAAACCGAGATACAACAAGTAGCTGCCCCCAGCCAATTGTATGATCGCAAATAGAGTTGGTTGCTGGTGGACAAGGTAACTGATGCCTGTCAGGCTCAGCAGTGAGTGCAGCAAGATCCCACAAGATAAACCAAGCGCGATGTACAAGCCGGTTTGGCGTCCGTGACGCGTCGCATTTTGCACGACTAACGCAAAGTCTGGGCCTGGGCTCATCAAAGCGATGAAATGGATAGAGGCTAGGGTGATCAGTATGGTGACTTCGTTCATATCTGTTCCAATAACTCGGTTATTCTGTTTGGTTGTTGTTGATGGCCGCAGCTTACCGCGATTTCAAATCAGCTAATTGTAAATGATCAACATCTGGTTAATTTTCGAGGGAGTAACCCCTAAAGTGGCGCTGAAAAGCAACATCTTCGTATTCCGGCGGGCTTGTAAAACCTTACTGTTTAGCGCGTTTGTTCTTATTGTTATTACGCAGACCATCAAAGCTGAATATCACCAACGCTCCCCAAATAAAGGCGAAGGTAATCGCTTTGTCTGAGGTAAAGGCTTCACCGTAAATCAGAACCGCCAGTAAGAACATCAAGCTTGGGCCAATGTACTGGAAGAAACCGAGTGTTGATAGCTTCAATCGGGTTGCTGCGCCTGTAAAACACAGCAATGGAACCGTGGTGATCACACCGGCTGCAACCAGTAATAGATTGAGTTGCATTGGGTTCATCGAAAAATTCGAGGTTGTGCTGTCTGCGATAAACAGTAAGTAGGTTGCCGCGAGGGGCAGCATCACTAATGTCTCAATGAATAAGCCGGTTTGTGCTTCTAAGCTGACTTTCTTACGCAGTAGGCCATAGATCCCAAAGCTGAAGGCGAGGGCAATAGCAACGATTGGCACAGAGCCAAACGCGATCAATTGAATGATCACGCCAATTGCAGCAAGACTAACGGCAAACCATTGAAGCTTGCGTAAGCGTTCGCCAAGGAAGAGCATCCCGAGTAACACGTTAATCAGCGGATTGATGTAATAGCCCAAACTGGCATCGAGCATGTGATTGGAGTTGACTGCCCAGATAAAGATTAGCCAGTTAGCACCCACCAAAATAGACGTCGCGACCAAATAGAGCATTTTGGGTTTTGAGGTGAGGGTGTCTCGAACCTTACGCCAGCCACGACTCATGTGCAGTAGAAAAGCGAGTAAGAAAAAAGACCATACGACACGGTGGCTGAGAATCTCAAGTGGGGAAACGTCACTTAAAGATTTGAAATATATGGGTGCGATCCCCCAGATAGTGTAGGCAGCAACGGCAAGTAAAATACCCTGTCGTGTACGTTGTTGTTCGTCTTGTGTCATGTCACTTTCTCTAGCACTGGGTGCTTATTAATAAGATTTATAAAAAGAGTTGGTCAGTATAGGAGTGATAACCCTTTTCACCTAACAATTTGCGGTTTAATTCGCCAGCGTTCCCCTCTACAATGTGCGCCTTGCTTGCCAATGCTGCATGCTGACTTTATACCTTGATTAGGAACCACAATGACCGCCACTCTGATTGCTGAGCCCATACCCACTCCCGCGAATGATGCGCAAGATATCTTACAAGATGTCTTTGGTTATCAAAGCTTTCGCGATGGTCAGCAAGAGGTCATTGATTTGGCTATTGAAGGCAAAGACAGCTTAGTGATCATGCCAACGGGTGGGGGTAAGTCTCTGTGTTACCAAATACCAGCTTTGGTTCGAGAAGGGTTGACGCTGGTGATCTCGCCGCTGATCTCGTTGATGAAAGACCAAGTTGACCAACTGAAGGCCAATGGTGTTGCCGCAGAGTGTATTAACTCCTCAATGCCACGCGACCAATTGTTGAATGTGTTCAATCGCATGAACTCAGGTCAGCTGAAAATGGTGTATGTGTCGCCAGAGCGGGTATTGATGCGTGATTTTATCGAGCGTCTGCAAGGTTTGTCGCTTTCGATGATTGCGGTCGATGAAGCGCACTGTATCTCTCAATGGGGACACGACTTCCGCCCTGAATACGCATCATTAGGCCAGCTGAAGCAGTATTTCCCGCATGTTCCTTATATGGCGTTAACAGCAACCGCAGATGATGCGACGCGCAAAGATATTATCTCGCGTTTGCAGTTGGTGGAGCCGCACACGTACTTAGGCAGCTTCGATCGCCCTAATATTCGTTACAACCTAGTTGAGAAACACAAACCTGTGTCTCAGGTAGTTCGTTACCTAGAAACACAGAAAGGCAATTGTGGCATCATCTACTGTGGCAGCCGTAAGAAAGTGGAGATGGTGACTGAGAAGCTGTGCAATAACGGTCTTCGCGCCGCAGGTTATCACGCTGGAATGGACACCGATGAGCGTGCTTACGTTCAAGAAGCTTTCCAACGTGATGATATTCAGATCGTAGTTGCCACAGTGGCCTTCGGTATGGGCATCAACAAACCCAATGTACGTTTTGTGGTCCACTTTGATATTCCTCGTAATATCGAATCCTATTATCAAGAGACTGGCCGCGCGGGGCGTGATGGTTTGCCTGCTGAAGCGATGATGCTGTTTGACCCGGCAGATATGGGGTGGCTGCGTCGTATGCTGGATGAGAAAGAAGAAGGCCCGCAAAAGCAGGTTGAGATGCATAAGTTGAATGCGATGAGTGCCTTTGCTGAAGCGCAAACCTGTCGTCGTCAGGTTCTGCTCAACTACTTTGGTGAGTATCGTGAGAAGCCATGTGGTAACTGCGACATCTGCCTCGATCCACCCAAGCATTTTGATGCCACCCAAGAAGCGCAAAAGGCGTTGTCTTGTGTGTACCGAGTGAATCAGTCATTTGGTATGGGTTACGTCGTTGAAGTGATGCGTGGTATGCAGAACATTCGCGTGCGCGATAATGGCCACGATAAGCTGTCTACCTACGGTATTGGCCGCGATCATAGCCACGATTACTGGATCAGTATCTTCCGACAGCTGATTCACAAAGGCTTGTTGTTTCAAAACATCACTCGTAACTCGACATTACAGCTAACAGAAGAAGCCCGACCGCTGCTGCGTGGTGAGATGTCTTTGGAGCTCGCTGTGCCTCGTTTAGATACCGCGGTGCGCAGTGCTAAGTCCGATAAACTGAGCAGTAAGAACTACGATAAGAAGTTGTTTGCGAAACTGCGCAAGCTGCGTAAATCGATCGCTGATGAAGATGGTTTACCGCCTTATGTGGTATTCAGTGACGCGACCTTGATTGATATGGCTGAAATACTGCCTACCTCATACGGTGAGATGCTGGCAGTGAATGGTGTTGGTCAACGTAAACTCGATAAGTACGCTGATCCATTCTTAGATTTGATTCAAGACCACATCACCACACACGGCTAATTGCAGGATCGTTTTCAGAAAAGTCATCGCTTATAAAACAATAAGCTCATAGAAAAAGAATAAGGTTGATAGGGGTATGACAACACAAACTGAATTTGGCTTGAGAGAGTACTTGGCGGCAGAAGGACGTTTATTGATTACGTCTCCAAGTTTTGATTTTGATTCTTACGAAGTATTAGGTGAGAAGTTGGTGGCATTGCTGTCAGCGTCAGTTGTTGAAAAACAATGGGACGCCGATATGCATTCTTGGTTGATTGATTTTGAAGGTTGCCGAATGTTCTTAAAGTCTGAACATTACAGTGAATCCATCTGGTTTGAGTCGTTAAACGCTGAAGAAAGCCGAGAAGAGTTTGATTATCTCGCGACGCTGTTTAAACGTGGTTTCTAGCGTTTAGCATTGCTTCTAAAAACTTGGCTTTTAAAACACAGCTTCTAGCGCTATTCACCAATAAAAGTGAGAATAAACGTTTGCGTTTGTTCTCACCGTTGCAGCCAATATTGATTAATGTATAATCGCCCGCCGCTCAATAGAGCAATTTATAGATACATTTTTTCATTCACATTATTGGTAAGAGCTTTCTTGGTTTATTCGAAGAAATGACTCGATTTGGGTTCCCTCACCCCCAAACCAAACTAAAAAGGTACAGCATGAGTAACTTTACCCCTGCGCAACAGCGCAAAGCCTTAGCACTACTAGTTTTGTTCCACTTGATCATTATTGCATCAAGTAACTATTTGGTTCAGATCCCTTTTACCGTCTTCGGTATGCACACCACTTGGGGCGCTTTCACTTTCCCGTTTATCTTCCTCGCGACCGATCTGACCGTACGCATTTTTGGCGCGCAGCTTGCTCGTAAAATCATTTTTTTAGTGATGTTGCCGGCACTGGCCGTTTCTTATTTCTTATCAGTGGTGTTCTTTGAAGGTTCATTCCAAGGGTTTAGCCAGCTGGGTGAGTTCAACTTATTTGTTGCACGTATTGCCGCCGCGAGCTTCATGGCTTATTTACTCGGTCAGATTTTAGATGTGCACGTTTTTAACCGTCTGCGTCAGCTTAAACAGTGGTGGGTTGCCCCAACGTGTTCAACGCTATTCGGTAATGCCATTGATACTATCGCGTTCTTTGCAATTGCTTTCTACCAAAGCCCAGATCCATTCATGGCTGAACACTGGACTGAAATTGCGTTGGTTGATTACGGCTTCAAACTTATCATCAGCTTAGGTCTGTTTGTACCAATGTACGGTGTGCTTTTGAACTACATCGTTAAGAAGTTGACGACTGTGAACCCTGACTTTAAAGCAACCGGCGTTAATGTGTAGACTTTAAGGGTCGCTTCATTACGTCAAATGGATATGATGCCGATAAGAAAAAGCCCAAGTTAGTACGCTAACTGAAGTGACCCCATAAAGTTGGACATTTCTGTTAAGCGGCTTTCAAGGCCTGAGTTCGATATTCTATCGGAGTCAGGCCTTTTAGTTTCACTTTTATACGTTTGGTATTGTAGTACTCGATGTATTCTTTAATTTTCTCTATCAGTGCATCTGCATCTTCAAAGCTTTGGTTGTGATACATCTCTGTTTTGAG
>NZ_JAKJSY010000074.1:0-23936 GCF_050337445.1 Vibrio minamisatsumaniensis
ATATAACACCCAAGGTTACATAATGCATAGATATGAATTGAATAATTAACAAAGATTAATACATTTTGATGACAACGGTCGCATCTGACGACATTACACCCACCGCAAGCAACCACTTAAGTTATTGTATTTATTAAAATAATAAAACCAACATCAGAAATATCACTTTAAAACACAACGCAAATCGCACGGTAAATAACTAACAAAAAAGCAACCACCCATGTACACCATCTTTGTTTTACGTGATTTTTTTGGCGTTTCATTTGTATTTTATATAGTATTCAGAAAAATTAACATTTAGATGCAATTCATTTTGGAGAGGGAAATTGAATAGGATTCAAACAACTACATTAGGGCTCGCGATAGCAATGACCTTTGTGGCAAAAGCGCAAACTCTGGAGCAAGCTGTCGCTTTGACACTAGAAAGTAACCCAGAAATCAAAAGTGCTTATAGTGAATACTTAAGTAAGCGTTATATCAACGATGCTTCAGGCGGAGCTTACCGGCCAAGTATCGATCTAGATGCTGGAATTGGCTATGAACACACCGATCTAGTAACAAATCAGAACTCGACAAACCTAACGCGTAAAGAGGCAACCGTGACGTTGACTCAACTCATTTGGGATGGTGCAAACACATCAAACGACATTGATCGTACAGCAGCAGACACTGAATCGGTTCGTTACCAATTACTCTCAGACGCCCAAGATATAGCGCTTGAAGTGACAAAAATATACCTAGATGCAGTCAAAGCTTATGAAGTTCTGTCTCTTTCTGAAAATAACTTAGCCAAGCACAAAGAGATCTATAAAGATATTCAAAAACGTGTTGAATCGGGTATAGGCTCGACAGCAGACATGTCTCAAGTTGAAGCTCGTATCGCCAAAGCACATGGTAATTTACTTGCAGCACAAAACAATTTGTTTGATACACATACTCAATTTAAACGCATTGTTGGCCAAGCCCCTTTAGGTTTAGTATTTCCTCGCGCAGATATTGGAGCGATTCCATACACTGTAGATGGCGCTCTTGCGAAAGCTTTTAACCAACATCCCGTTATCAAAATTGCCCAAGCAGATGTCGATTCCGCTCGCTTCCAATACAAACAATCTAAAAGTACAAACTACCCGACCATTTCTTTCGAAGCTGCTCAAACTTGGCGTGACGATGCTGGTGGAAACAAAGGAAGCAGTGATGAGTTTTCTGCAATGGTCCGCTTAAGATATAACCTGTATAACGGGGGCGCGGATCAAGACCGTGCAGAAAGTGCAGCCTATCAACTCAATAAATCCAAAGATCTTCGTGAAAGCACATTTCGCAATGTAGAAGAAAGCCTACGTTTGTCATGGAGTGCTCTTGATTTGACGGTCCAACAGAAAGAGTTTCTATCCGATCACGTAGATTCTGCGTCAGACACCGTTATCTCCTACGAAAAGCAATACCGCATTGGTAAACGAACACTTCTGGATTTATTGAATACTGAAAATGAACTCTTTGAAGCGCGCAAAGGTTACTTAGACGCCAAGTATGACGAACAATATGCGAAGTATCGAGTCATGAATGCAACAGGCAACTTACTGACAGGGCTACGTGTCGATACGCCTCAAGCATGGAATGAAAAGGTGGAATATTAATGAAACTGTTAAAAACTGTATTCCCATTCTGTTTAATGGCTGCATCAACCAACATTTTGGCTGAACCAAGCAAGGATGAGTTTGAATATCGTGCACTACCCGATATCCAACAAAGTTATGATCTTGAAGATGATGATAATGATGGTGTTATCAATGCTCGAGATCTATGTATAGATACACCACTTAGAGCTGAGATAGATAATGATGGTTGTGGTTCGTACTTCGAATCTACTGAGCAGAAAGAACTGCATATTTTATTTGCCAACAACTCAACAGAAATAAACCCGGTATTTCTTGGGCAAATTCGCCAGATGGCGGCGTTTCTCAAGCGTTATAGGAACACCACCATTCGTTTACACGGCTACGCAAGCAAAGTCGGAAATACGGAGCATAACTTAGATCTATCCAAAGAAAGAGCATCAAATGTTAGACGAGCCCTGATAAGCAATGGCATAGAGCCATCGAGAGTGACTATTATTGGATTCGGAGACACTGCTTTCGACGATCAGGGAACCCAAATCGATCACGCATTAAACCGGAAAGTCGTCGCCTCCGTCGTTGGGTTTAAAGGCAATATCAAAGAAGAATGGCATATATTCACAAAAATTAATAAGTGAATATATTCTACACACATAACTGAAACGTTGTTTTGAGATGACGTTTCAGTTTCCTTACAATTCCTTAAATAGCATATACCTAAGCCGACTATAATGTTAACCTTGCTATGTTATCAACATAGAGAATTAATCCATGAGCAAACTTACCGCTGATATTCAAACAAATCTAGAGCTATTCGTTTCTGAAACACAAGAAACTAAATTGGTATGGGGCCTTCGTAACGAAGAAGGTTGGCTAGCATGTGACTCAAGTGAGTTCGAAAACAGCGAAGTAATGCCTTTTTGGTCTTCAAAAGAAGATGCTCAAACTCATAACGTTGAAGAGTGGGCAGATTTTGAAGTTTTAGAAATCCCACTAGACATCTTTGTCGAAGATTGGCTACTTACGCTTGCAGAAGACGGCGTTCTTGTTGGCACTAACTGGAATGCAGCATTAGAAGGCAAAGAACTCGAACCTTCTGATTTAGCGAAATTATACATTTAATTTCGACTATCAGTCGTGCGAACACGCACGACTGATATTCATCAACAAACTCGATATATCGCATCAAAAGCTCTCGATTAATATAACGAATAAATCGAAACTATCATCGACAACAAGTCACTGTCGAGACTAAGCCCTTACCCCATAACATGGCGGTTTAAACGGTCGGACGCTATTTACTCTCAACCTGTTTACGAACCAACTCAGCCATAATGCTTTCGCGATCACCTAGGTAATCGTTAAGGCCAACTTTACGCAGTTCACATGCCGGGCAATCGCCACAGCCATCACCAACAATGCCGTTGTAACAAGTCAGTGTTTTATTGCGAACCAACTCAAGTGCAGAGTATTGATCTGCCAACGCCCATGTTTCGGCCTTGTTAAGCCACATTAGCGGTGTTTTGATATCAAGCGGCTTATCCATACCTTGTACAAGTGCTGAGTTCATCGCCTTCACAAAGTCATTACGACAATCAGGGTAACCCGAGAAATCTGTTTCACACACACCGGTAATCACGGTTTCAGCACCGATTTGGTAAGCGTAAATCCCCGCTAGAGTTAAAAACAGAATATTACGGCCTGGAACAAATGAGTTCGGCAACCCATTCTCTTGTAGCTCATGAGACACTGGAATATCGTCACGAGTCAGAGAACTGATAGCCAGTTCATTCAACAGAGTCACATCCATCACTTTGTGCGCTTTCACACCAAGCTCTTTCGACAATGACTGAGCGACTTCAATCTCAAGTCGATGGCGCTGACCATAATCAAACGTAATCGCATGAACTTCATCATACTCTTTTAATGCTTGAACAAGACACGTTGTCGAGTCTTGGCCACCACTGAATACTACCACTGCTTTTTTCATCTTAAATCCTTATGAGAACCTTCTACTAACGACTTATCTTGTCTAGTAAAAATACAACTTATGCGATGCTCAAATATTTGTGAGTTTGGATTGATAAGCGCCAATTGCGCTCAATGCAGGTATCAATACAAAGTTGAGTCGCGCGGTCTTTTTGGCTGATGGGTTGCAGTGCAACAACAGTGTCGCTAGCAACCGCTGCCCGCTCCAATAAACCGTCAAGTTGTTCGATATCTTTGCTTGTACCGACTGGATGCTTAATTTCGTTAGCACGTTGTAAGGCGCTATCTAAGATTTCGAGCTTCGCTTTCATCGCTACCTTTGGTGACACCGTAACCCAAGTGCCCGATGTGGCTTGTACTTCTGATGTTCCGCTAGTCTCAATCTGACAGCGACAACCGTGTTGCTCAAATGCTTCAGTCAAAGGAACAAGATCATAAATGCACGGCTCACCGCCGGTTATCACAATGTGCTTAGCAGTGTAACCTTGCTTGATATATTCATTCACGATTCCTTGAGCATCGATTGCTGACCAAGTGGGTGAATCTTCTGTCTTAACCATAATATCGCCAAGGCTGGTTTCATCTTCGGGTAAGGCTTCCCAGGTCTGTTTGGTATCACACCAAGAACAGCCGACTGGGCAAATTTGCAGACGGACAAAAACAGCAGGAACGCCCGTAAACACGCCCTCACCCTGAATGGTTTCAAACATTTCATTAATCTTGTACAACTTTTCCTCAGCTCAATCATTTGATGAAATTAATCAACCGCAGACCTTAAAGCACTTACCTCTTTTGGTCAAACAAATGAGTACGGGTAAATGAGTTGATCAAAGGCATAGCCTGAAGTTTGAAGTTCCCTTATCCTTTCACTTATTAGATTTCGTTAGCTTTTATTTTTTAGTAAGGAACAACATGTACAAACTGATTGCTCTTGATATGGATGGCACACTACTCAACAGTGAAAAAGTGATTTCTCAAGAGAACAAAGATGCGATTGCCAAAGCTCGAGCTGCCGGTGTGAAAGTGGTTCTCGCGTCTGGCCGCCCTTTAGAAGGTATGCAAAGTAAACTCGATGAGCTTTCAATTAACGGTGACGATGACTTTGTCCTCTTCTACAACGGCTCAATGGTTCAGAACGTATCGACAAAAGAGATCATTCACAGTGAGATCAGCAACGGTAAAGCCGCAAAAGAGATTGCTGCCCTCGCTGAACAGCTTGGGGGTTATGTTCATGCTTTCAGCAAGGTTCACGGCTTAATCACACCTGAGAACAATGAGTACACTGGTATTGAAGCGCGTATTAATGGCTTAGATATCACCGAGTTCGACTTTTCTCAGCTCGAAGATGACCACGAAATCATCAAGACCATGATTGTCGCTGAACCAAGTAAGCTGACTGAAATCATCGGCAAGTTGCCACAAGCGCTTAAGACTCAGTTTACTATCGTACAAAGTGCACCATTCTTCTTAGAGTTCCTAAACCCGAAATCAAATAAGGGTGTCGGTATTGAGGCGATAGCTAAGCATATGGGTATTAAAGCGGAAGAAGTCATCTGCATGGGTGACGCTGAAAACGATCACCATATGCTTGAATACGCAGGCCTTGGCATTGCCATGGACAACGCAATGGAAGAGACCAAGAAACTCGCCGATCACATCACAGCGAGCAACGACGACCATGGTGTCGCAGTCGCGATTGAGAAGTTTATCTTCAACTCATAAACGCTCAACAGGCTCTAGTGTGACTTGTTGCTTGTTGCATAAATGACAAAGGCTGTGCACTGCACAGCCTTTTTGATTTTATGTTAGTCGAGTCGATTACTCTCTTTTCCATGGCAGACGAAATGCCACCACACCAAACAGAATCAAGATTGGGAAGCGTAACGTTTCAATAATAAAAGAAGCAATACCACTGAAAGAGACAAAACTTCCTGCCCAGCTAATCAGCAGATTTCCCGCTAGCAACATCGCCATCACTCCAACCACGATCTTAAATGAGAACTGGCCGACCAAAGGCTTCGAATCTGTTAACGTCACTAAACATGCAATCGTCATCAAAATAGCCACCCAGAAAGAGAAGGTTGGCAGTGGCCATATCATCGTGAGAACGATCGACAGTAAGCACAATGCCCACCAAACACCTTTAGAGCTCAATAAGGCACTAATATCAACATCAGGTTTGGCATCTAATCTGACAATATGCCACGTCGTTAATGCGCCTAATATACCGCCCATTAAGACATCACTAAAGAACGCACTACCTGAATAAGACTTAAATAGCATGATCCACAGTAGACCTGCGAGCACTATCAATATCGATTTCTGCTCTAACAAACACTTTAACTTCCAAAACACTAACAAGCTTAAACTAACCCACAAGGCAGCCAGCAAGCTTGGGAAGCTATATCCACTGCTCATCACCAGTTTCAATGTTGGCAAGTAAGCGTGTGGACGTGGAAAACCAAAGCCTTGGTGCGCGATTAAAGTCAGCAATGTTACCGAGATCAAAGTAAAGCCAAACTTCAACGCGAAGTGACGACCAAAGTACCAGGCTATGAGTGGTAATATCACAATGAAAACCCATGGTTTCGCTATCAGGTCAGTCAACAACACAGTATTCGCAAACACGCTTGGCATCATTTCGAATGCATTTTTAAGCGATACAATCCAACCTAATTCAACCTGATGAACTTTGGGTGCCGCGCCCACCAACTCAGTCACATACGTCACGGGTTGATCTGTCGCAGATAAAAACAGCTCGTTAATCTCAGACCACTGATCGGGATAGCGGTATTGGTGAGCTTGCAACTCACTCGGTGGAAGTAACATCGCTCGGCTGACTTCGACGCCGTAATGAGGGGCAAACCAAATAGGCAGCTCAAAGCCACCTAACTCATTTCGAGCTTTGTAACTGATCACTTCAGAATCCGAGATACAGTCATACACAACGGCACTATCGGTATACCCCAATACATCACCAACAGTGACGGACAAACCCGCTTCTTCCCAGGTTTCACGTTGCGCGGCGACCGCTGGCGGCTCACCAGAAACAACCGTACCTCCCGGTAAAGACAATTGGCCTGTGATCAACTCATCAACCAACACAATTTGGTTATCAGCGCGCACCACACACAAAGCGCCAGCGATATGATCGGGCAAAGTGTTGTTTGCCCAAACGGAAGTCGTACTCAAAAGAGACAGTATGAAAACGAATAGATATCGAATAACCAACGAATTTGCCTAATAAATAATAGAAGAAATTTAAAACTGCTAAAGCATCCTACCTAGTGTAATCAAAACCACACAAAATCGCTGTCTATGTTTTGTGCAAAGCCTTTCTCATCCATTGAATGTGAGGGGTGAACCCCATTTTTTGATAGAAGTCCTTGGCAGGTGAATTAAAGTCCCAAACTTCTACAAAAATTTGTTCAACCCCATAATCATCAAAAGTCGCTTCAACTTTGCTAAATAACTTTTCAGCTATCGATTCTTTTCGATAATCAGGTAAGACAAACAGTTCATCGACACTCCCCATAGGCACAGGTTTACTCACCGTTGAGATGAGTTCACAAAAATGTCCTGAGATAAAGCCAACAACGAACTCGCCTTTTAATGCCACATAAACTAAGCATTCAGGATCGTCCAAGTATCGTGCAATGCTTTTTTCCTGCTCAATCTCTTCTGCCGTTTTAAAGTGCTCTGGGCTCGCAAGATGGTGGTGATGGTGGAGATCGAACATTAACTCGTTAAGTTGTTCCAAATCCGTGTGCTTTGCAGCCCTTAATGTAACCTTCATGACAAGTACACTTCTCAAACTCAATTAATATCTCAGTGCGTCTAGTTTACTGATCGCTCGTATCGATACAAGCTATTGAATGAATCCGATGTTTTAATCTCGTTTTTTCGATGAAAACCACCACAGCTGCGCTTTACTTGGGAAAAGGCACCCGAATGGCACCTTCCATGATCACTCGGGCACTACGACTCATAAACGCCCGTTCTATTTTCCAACCGCTTTCTGTTTGGATCGCTTTAGCACCCACTTTTAAAGTTCCTGACGGGTGGCCAAAGGTCACGAAATCACGACATCCCTCACCGACTGCCAAATTGACTAAGGTGCCCGGGACGCTTGCCGCTGAAGCAATGGCGACCGCAGCTGTCCCCATCATGGCGTGATGCAGTTGCCCCATCGACAAAGCACGCACCAGAAGGTCAGTATCTTCGGCAGCAACCACTTTTCCACTGGAAGCTTGGTACGCTTGAGGCTTAGCAATAAACGCAACTTTAGGTGTATGTTGGCGTGATTCAGCTTGCTCTAGGGAATCAATAAGCCCCATCGCAACCGCACCATGTGCTCGGATGGATTCAAACAGAGCCAAGGCTTTGGTATCGCTATTGATATCGGATTGAAGCTCTGTGCCTTGGTAACCAACCGATTCCGCATCAACAAAAATGGTGGGTATCCCAGCATTAATGTATGTCGCTTTGATGCAACCCAAATCGGGAACATCTAAAAAATCGACAACATTCCCTGTCGGAAACATTGAACCACTCGCATCGGCTGGGTCTAGAAAATCGACTTGGATCTCCGCGGCGGGGAAAGTCACACCGTCGAGTTCAAAGTCACCCAACTCTTGGACTTCACCATTAACGATAGGCACGTGAACAATAATGGTTTTCTCTATATTCACTTGCCATACTCGCACCTCGACCACACCGTTTTCTGGAATACGATTCGAATCGACCAATCCACTATGAATAGCGAATGGGCCTACAGCAGCAGACAGATTGCCGCAGTTACCGCTCCAGTCAACGAACGGCTTATCTATTGCCACTTGGCCGAATAGGTAATCAACATCGTGATCGGCTTTACTGCTTTTCGAAACAATAACAGTTTTACTGGTACTGGATGTCGCACCACCCATACCATCGGTTTGCTTGCCATAAGGGTCCGGGCTGCCAATCACACGCAGAAGTAATGCGTCTCGTGCTTCTCCGGCGACTTGCGCAGCTTCAGGTAAGTCACTTAGGTTGAAAAAGACACCTTTGCTTGTTCCGCCCCGCATGTAAGTAGCAGGTACTTTAATCTGTTTGATGTTCATACCCAGCTCCTAATTTGCAAGAAAGTCTTTGGCGAAACGTTGCAACACACCACCAGCGCTGTACACATTCACTTCGTCTGCGGTGTCTAATCGGCAGGTTACGGGAACATCCAGCTTTTCACCGTTTTTGCGAGTAATCACTAAAGCCAAATCAGAACCCGCTTCAATGTCGCCGTACACATCGTAAAGCTCGGTACCGTCCAATTCTAGGGTGTTGCGATTGGTTCCCGCTTTGAATTGTAGAGGCAGCACACCCATGCCGACTAAATTTGTTCTGTGGATTCGTTCAAATCCTTCGGCAACAATCACTTCAACACCCGCTAAGCGCACCCCTTTGGCTGCCCAGTCACGTGATGAACCTTGTCCATAATCGGCCCCCGCAACAACAATCAAGGGTTGCTTGCGATTCATGTAGGTTTCTATCGCTTCCCACATTCGCGTAACCTGTCCTTCTGGCTCAACTCGTGCCAATGAACCTTGCACGACTTCTCCAGCGTCCTTCACCATTTCGTTATACAGTTTAGGGTTGGCGAATGTTGCTCGTTGCGCGGTTAAGTGATCACCTCGATGGGTCGCGTAAGAGTTAAAGTCCTCTTCCGGCACTTCCATTTTAGTGAGGTATTCCCCCGCCGCACTCGAAGCGAGAATCGCATTTGATGGAGATAAGTGATCGGTGGTAATGTTGTCACCCAGAATAGCCAAAGGTCTCATACCAGATAGGCTTCGTTCTCCCGCCAAAGCCCCTTCCCAATAAGGTGGTCTACGAATATAGGTACTTTGAGGTCGCCAGTCATAAAGCGGTGCTGTCGTTACCTGATCCTCGTCTGGCTGGAACATTTTTAGGTAGATTTGTTGAAATTGCTGAGGTTTAACATGCTCACCGACAACGGCATCGATCTCGGCATCACTCGGCCATAAATCACTTAAGTAGATTGGCTTGCCGTTGATGTCAGTACCTAAGCTGTCTTTCTCGATATCAAAGCGAATCGTACCCGCCAACGCGTAAGCAACCACCAATGGCGGTGAGGCTAAAAACGCTTGTTTGGCATAGGGATGGATTCGACCATCAAAGTTTCGATTCCCCGATAACACCGCGGTTGAATAGAGGTCGCGGTCGATGATCTCTTGTTGGATTGTAGGATCCAACGCCCCACTCATTCCGTTACATGTCGTACACGCATAACCGACGATACCAAAGCCTAATTGTTCCAACTCAGGAAGCAAACCTGCCGACTCAAGATAGAGCTTGGCAACTTTAGAACCCGGCGCAAATGATGTTTTCACCCACGGCTTACGAACTAATCCAAGTTGATTGGCTTTCTTAGCCACCAATGCCGCGGCGACCACATTTCTTGGATTACTGGTGTTAGTACAAGAGGTAATCGCTGCGATGATTACGGCACCATCAGGCATCTGGCCATCGCTGTACTGCTTAGCATGCTGCTCTTTCCAAGATGTTTGACTGATACCTTGTTCAGCCAGCTCTCTGGTTGGCAAACGACGATGGGGATTGGATGGCCCTGCAAGATTGCGCTCAACCTTCGACAAATCAAACTCTAATACCCGTTCATATTGAGCAGAATCGAGATCGTCAGCCCATAGCCCAGTTTGCTTGGCGTAGCGTTCGACCAGTTCAACCTGCTCAGGCTCACGACCCGTGAGTTTCAGGTATTGAATGGTCTGCTCATCGATGTAGAACATACCCGCAGTCGCACCGTATTCTGGCGTCATGTTTGAGATGGTTGCTCGGTCACCAATGGTCAGTGCACGAGCCCCTTCACCGAAGAATTCCAAATAGCTTGAGACCACTCTCTGATTACGAAGAAACTCAGTAATCGCCAGCACAATATCCGTTGCGGTTATCCCTTCTTGTCGTTGACCCGTCAGTTTAACGCCGACAATATCAGGCAAACGCATCATTGACGGACGACCGAGCATCACTGTCTCAGCTTCCAAGCCGCCCACACCAATCGCAATAACGCCCAGAGCATCAACGTGCGGTGTATGGCTGTCTGTGCCGACACAAGTATCAGGAAACGCGATGCCCTCTTTGGATTGAATCACCGGAGACATCTTCTCCAAGTTAATCTGGTGCATGATCCCGTTACCAGCAGGGATCACACTCACGTTTTTAAACGCGGTTTTACACCATTCAATAAAATGAAAACGGTCTTCGTTTCTACGCTCTTCAATCGCGCGGTTTTTATCAAACGCTTGGTTCTCAAAACCCGCGTGTTCCACTGCCAGCGAATGGTCAACAATCAGTTGGGTTTCGACCACTGGGTTAACCTTGGCAGGGTCGCCGCCTTGGTCGGCAATCGCGTCTCTTAACCCCGCCAAATCTACTAGGGCTGTTTGGCCAAGAATGTCATGACACACCACGCGCGCAGGATACCAAGGGAAATCTAAGTCACTCTTTCGTTCAATGATCTGTTTTAAGCTGCGATCTAGAGTTACAGGGTCACAGTTCCTTATCAATTGCTCTGCCAATACTCGTGACGTATAAGGCAAGGTTTTATAAGCGCCCGGGGATATTGCTTCTATCGCTTCGCAAGCATCGAAATATTCTAAGCCCGTTCCCGGTAGAACCTTTCGATACTTTCTATTTTCAAGGCTTGCATTTTCATCACGGCTCTGGTTTTTCTCAAGTTTTACATCAGACATACATCCACCATTATCTGTTAAATTCTATTCGTTGGTTCTCGAGGCCTTATCACATGAAGAGAAAGTCACCTCGAGATATAAGTCGGCTCGATATAGAGGACTAACGTAAATGGATTGGTAGCCAGTCTTGATGCTCTGGCCCGGTGTAGTCTGCACTTGGACGAATAATTCGATTGTTTTCTCTTTGCTCAAACACGTGTGCAGCCCACCCCGTCAGGCGGCTCATCACGAAGATCGGAGTAAACAACTTGGTTGGAATGTCCATGAAGTGGTAAGCCGACGCGTGGAAAAAATCTGCGTTACAAAACAGTCCCTTCTCGCGCTTCATTACCGCTTCAACACGCTCAGAAACGGCGTAAAGCTGCTTATCTCCCACCTCTTGAGCTAGCTCTTTTGACCAACGCTTGATGAGCGCATTTCGTGGGTCGCTTTCACGATAAATGGCATGACCGAAGCCCATGATTTTGTCTTTGTTAGCAAGCATCTGCATGATGTTGTTTTCTGCTTCATCAGCGGTTTGCCAATCTTGGATCATTTCCATCGCCGCTTCATTCGCACCACCATGTAAAGGACCTCGCAACGTACCAATCGCTGCGGTGACACAAGAGTGGATATCTGACAGTGTTGATGCACACACACGAGCGGCAAAGGTTGAAGCATTAAACTCATGTTCCGCGTATAGGGTGAGCGAGCAGTGCATCACCTTCTTATGAAGTTCACTTGGAGTTTTGTCTGTTAGCATTTTCAAGAAGTAGCCACCCAGACAGGCTTCGCTTTGATCTTCAGTGTCAATGCGCACGCCATCATGGCTAAAGCGATACCAGTAACAAATAATCGCAGGGAAAAGTGCGAGCATTCGTTCGGTCGCGGACAGTTGCTCAGAAAAATCAGACTCTTGCTCTAGATTACCTAGCATTGAACAGCCCGTTCTCATCACATCCATTGGATGAGCGTCTGCAGGGATAAGCTCTAGTGCAGCTTTCAAAGGTTGAGGTAAGCCGCGCAGACCAATCAACAATGTTTTGTAATCGTCTAGCTCTTTTTCATTGGGTAAATGACCTCTTAGTAGCAGGTGGGCCACTTCTTCGAACTGAGCATGATTAGCAAGATCGGTAATATCATAACCACGGTAGGTTAAACCGGTTCCTGATTTTCCGACCGTACATAGCGCCGTGGTTCCCGCACTCTGGCCACGTAGACCAGCACCACCGATTGCAGGTGCGCTAGCTGATTTTTCACTTGGTTGTTGGTTTTCTGTTGAAGCCTTTTCGACAGCGGCTTTATCACTCAAAGATACAGACATGGTGAACTCCTTTTCTGTGTTAGTCGCCTGCACTCTTTGGTGCTACCTGTTTATATGTCCGATGATCTTTATCAACGGTACTGGATATGGCGACGAACCCTTTCACGTTATTGGATTAAGTTGATTTTTGATTAATTGAAACCGGTTTACCCTTCGCTTGAAAACAACTGATCAAGCTTGTTCTCGTAGTCGTGGTAATTCAGGTGTTCGTAAAGCTCTTTACGGGTTTGCATTGAATCCAATAGAGCTTCTTGATTGCCTTCAACTAACAAGTGCTTGTAAACATTCTCCGCCGCTTTATTCATCGCGCGGAATGCACTCAATGGGTAAAGCACCATGTCGACACTTGATTGGGCTAACTCGTTACAGTTGTAGAGTGGTGTTTGGCCAAATTCAGTGATGTTCGCAAGAATAGGCACGTGCTTACCCGTTGCTGATTTCAGCGCCGCAGAGAATTTCACGTATTGATCGAGTTGATTCATCGCTTCTGGGAAGATCATGTCTGCGCCCGCTTCAACACACGCAATCGCGCGTTCAATCGCGCTATCAATGCCTTCAACCGCCAATGCATCGGTACGCGCCATGATCACAAAGCTGTCATCGGTTCTAGCATCGGTTGCCGCTTTGACTCTATCGACCATCTCTTGCTGACTTACAATCGCTTTATTGGGTCGATGACCACAACGTTTCTGAGCAACTTGGTCTTCCATGTGAATCGCAGCGGCACCCGCTTTTTCCATCGCGCGAATGGTACGTGCAATATTAAATGCGCCACCAAAACCCGTATCGATATCCACCAGCAATGGCAGATCACACGCATTGGTAATACGTTCCACATCCACCAACACATCGTTCAATGTGGTGATGCCTAGATCTGGCAAACCATAAGACGCATTGGCGATACCTCCACCCGACAAATAAATCGCCTGATGCCCCAAGTTCTTTGCCATCATCGCGCAATACGGATTCACCGTGCCGACAATCTGTAATGGGTCGTTGTCTTGCACAGCTTGTCGGAACTTAGCTCCTGCTGATAACTTCATAATGACGCTCCCTGTTCATTGTTAATTTCTAAGCTTTCTGACTGCTGATGTTTAGCTCTCGCCAGCGAAGAACCGTTAGCAAATACCAGTCGCCCGTTATTCAAGATCTTTGGATTGAATTTGTTGTTCTATTAGCAATCGACTACCCGAGATGTGTCGTCGCATTAGCATTTCTGCTAGCTCTTCATCACGATTACGAATCGCTTGTAGGATGTATTTGTGTTCATCGATCGCCTCTTTTGGACGAGACTGTGCTCTTGGCGATTGGTAGCGATACATGCGTAATAGGTGATAAAGCTCGTCACACAACAACGAAATGAGTTTGCTGTTACGACTCGCTTTAATAATGCGGTAATGGAAATCGAAATCCCCATGTTGATGAAAGTAAGAAGACCCTTCGACTTCATCGATGTGTTTTGAGTGTGTCGACAATAACCCTTCAAGCCCGACAAGCTCTTCTTGTGTGATATGTCTTGCTGCTAAGCGAGCCGCCATACCTTCCAATGCCTCTCGCACTGCGTATAACTCGAGTAGTTTGTCTGCCGAAAAGGTAATAACTCGCGCGCCAACATGAGGAATGCGTTCGATCAGGCCAAGTCCTTCAACTCGCATTATCGCTTCACGTAATGGGCCTCGACTGACTTCAAAGCGTTTAGCCAATTCAGGCTCCGAAATCTTACTGCCCTGTGGTAATTCACCGTTAACAATCGCCTCTACGAGATACTCAGTGAGGTTTTCTGATTTAGTGTTCTCTTTATCGCTCACACGTGTTTTTGTGTTTGCACTTAAGCTGAGATCTTTTATCGTAGTATTCATATTCATGCAGATCACTTCTGATTGTCACACCAAAAATATTAACAACTTAGCAACAAGAAAACAGCATACATGACTAAATTGTCGACAATAAGAAAATTGTCGACAATTTAGACTAAGGTAGGATTTAGAAACGAGCAGAATGCAATGATAAAATCAGAGGAAAAAGGATTGATAAACCCTTGGTGTTACTGCCACCCTCCTCTTAAAATTACGTTGAAAATGCGCTTGATCAGAAAAACCGAGCGCGTTTGAAGTGTCGACAATTGTTTGCCCCATCTTAAGCATGGATTTCGCACGTTTAATCCGCTCATCAAGTAAATACGCATGCGGTGATAACCCATAGAACCGTTTGAAACTACGAATAAGATGATATTGACTAACGCCCACCTCATCCGCGATCTCAGACAAGCGCAAGTTGTATTCAACGTTATCCAATAGTTTTTCTTTTACGCGCTGAAGGTGAGGTAACACGGACGTTGCACGCAAAGTATCGGGGGTCGGCTGTTGGAAACATTCTTCAATAAAACCATAAAAATGAGTTTCGGCCTCGAGATAGGAATGACCATTGACAAGAGAAGTGTAAAGGCGTTGAAAGCTGTTTCTAACCTCGTATCCTCTCTCGTAATTGTGCAAAAACGCACAATAATCGTTTTGTCTATCTCCTGTTATTTGCTGTTGGATATTACCCATCCAATGAGTATTCACAAATAGCATGTTGTAAGACCAACTTACTGTAGCAGGATTGCAAGAATGAATATCTGCGGGGTTAATAGTAACAATATCGCCACCCCCTATTTGGTGTTGCGAACCTAGGTTGCGGTACTGAGCAGCGCCTTGCTGAATAACACCAAACGAAAATTCATCGTGAGAATGTGCGTCATAGCATGCGCTCGATCTATCCGCTATTCTAATTTCTATGTTTGGCAACAAGGTGCTTTGCTTAAAAGCGACCGTGCGTTCCTTCGCCATGTCATTCTCCTTATAGCCAAATACTTGCTATCGAAACCACGAGTAGTCCAGCCATACCTCGGTTGAACATTGTCTGCTTTACCTCAGAGTGTAATACCTTTATCGCCTGCCCTAAAAATGCCCAACTCGCCACCCCCACTAAACATGCTGCGAGAGATATCATGGTAAAGAGCAGCAGTGCGATGTAAGACGATGGCTGATCGACAACATATAAACTAATACCCGACATCGCAACTAACCAAGCCTTAGGATTTATACATTGCAAAAATGCGCCCTGCCACGCATTAGGGGCTTTGTCTTGCGAAATAGATTCAATACTTTGATATGGCGCAAAAGCAATTTTCTTTGCGAGATAGAGTAAAAAAAGTGTCCCTACAATTTTCATTAACCATGCAATATCTGGAATCCCAATGGCCAAAAATCGCAATAGACTCCCCGAACAGAAGACGATAGTGGCATAAGTAATACTTGCTCCTAATACATACCACAACGAAGTCTTTAGCCCGTAATTAGCCGAAGTGCTGGTTGCCACGATATTTACCGGCCCGGGGGACACAGCTCCAATCATCGCAAATGTGAACATAGCTACCCATAATGGTTCCATAACTGTTTCGTCTATTCTTTTGCTAAAACACTAAAGTACCGAAACTTTAAAACCCGTTATTGAACAAAATTGCTATCAATTCACCTACTTTCTCTGCTTCTTTCAATTTTTAAACGTCTTACCGGTCTAACGCTTGTACATATAAACTCAAGATAAAAAAAAGACGCATTCATCTGCGCCTTTCATTTATAGAACTGTACAACTCAGCCACTTTTATAGTGGTCACTAAAATTGAAAATCCGAGTTTCTAAAAAACTGAACGAATAATTATTTATCTAACCGACTTTTTTATAGATACGTGTCGGTCTGCCTACACTACCATAAGAGACACTCGCTTCAAGAAATCCAAGGTTCACTGCATATTCAAGATAACGCCGTGCAGTTGTTTTACTCACTCCAACTAAACCACTAACTGAATCAGAGGTCTGTTCAGTTTCGGAGCCGAACGCTTCTATCACGCGTTGCAGTGTTAATTGGTCAATATTCTTAGGTAACTCATCAACCACTTTACTATCGCGGCGTACTCCATAGGCTCGATTCACTTCAGACTGCTTTAACTCCGTCTTACCATTTATGGTCCGATAGTAATCTCGGAAACGATTCAATACATCATTAAATGAAATAAGGGCTAACGGTTTTATCAAATAGTCAAAAGCGCCTAACCTAATGCCCGAAGTAACATTCTGCGCATCCGAGGTGGCGGTCAGCAAGATAACATCCACATCAGAAGCTGAGCTGGTTCTCAGTCGTCTCAGCCATTCTATGCCACTGCCATCTGGTAGGTAGTTGTCCAAGATAATGAGATGGGGTTGCATGGTGTTTTGCAAAAACTTAGCATCGGCTAACGTCGATGCTATCCCGACCACCTCATAGTAAGGATTCTGCCCTATATAGGCGGCGATCATTTCTGCCAGCTCTAGCTTATCCTCAACCACCAGCGTCTTTATCTTATTTATCACTTTCATTCTCCAGTTTCGGGACAAACAGACCAATTACCGTTCCATTTGGCTCATTATCCTCAACAACGATATCCCCACCAGCACGAGTTACCAAACCGTGGATTAACGCCAATCCTACTCCATGCATAGCGGCATCTTCTTCTTTACTGGTAAATCTGTCTCTAAAGATTTTATCTTTTTTATCATCACTAATGCCTATTCCATTATCGTATACCTCAATGACGATCTCTTTACCTACATCAGTGACAAATAACTCAATCTCTCCCTCTTTACGATGAGTTTTGGCTATCGCTTCATAAGCATTGTCTAACAGATTACCGAGGATAGTCGCAACTTCATCGGCAGTTAAAGGCGAGTTATTTAGACGTAAGCTTGAACCTTCAACAATAGTAAGTTTATACCCAAGCTCGGATGAACGGTGTTTTTTGCTCAGAATAAGCGCTGCTACCATAGGGTGAAAATGGCCCGTAATCTGCGAAAGATCTTGCTGGAGCACGTTATTTTCCTTATGAATAAATTTAAGGGCCTGCTCATACATCTGCATCTCTAACATACCTGACACTACCGCCATGTTATTCGCATACTCATGCGTCACCACCCGCATCGCATCGCGTTCCTTCGCCACCTGACGCACCATAAGCTGCAGCATAGCAGGCGTATTTCGTGGTCTGAAACTCACCACATAACCTATAATCTTTTGTTCATCGCGCATTATGGTGCGCGAGGCTAGTAGAGTTTCCCCGTTGATATTAACTGTGGTTTCACTCACCTCTTCTTCTGCTTGTGGTATAAAAAGATCACTCGGGTAACAGTGCTCTGAAACATGGCTATCAAATAAGGATTCTCTCAGTTTTTCTATACCTAGAATATTTATGGCACTCTTGTTAATAACCATGATCTTACCCGAAGTATCGACCGCAATGACTCCCTCAGCAACCGAGTTCAAAATACCAATGCGTAGACGAAATGCGCGCGCTATTTGAGCTGGCGTCATACCGGATAGCTGCTGTTGTACGTAATTTGAAAACATCCACGAGAACAGCAGCATAGATAACAGCAACACAACAGCTAACATGATTGTTTGAACAAGATATTGAGTTGCAAGAGAATGAACATGGCTCTCCAAATACCCGACTGACACCATACCTACAATCTCATGATTGTCATAAATTGGCGCGCGTGTCTTTATACCAAGTCCCGACAATCCAGTATGGTATAGAGTCACAACCTCACCACGCATTACCCTTTGAAAACTCTCTCCTTGAACCTTACCGATCTCTTTGGCTGGATCGGTATGATATAGCCTAGTGCCATCTTCAGTGGTGATGACCACATAGTCAGACTGAATATGTGTCGCGTGCCGAAAAAACGAGTCCAGCGCGCGAGTATCTTTTTGTTTAGTCGCCTTTACCACTACGGCGTTTACCGCTAACACCATAGCTAAATTTCGAGACTCGTGCATACGGTCGTTAGACAGAACGGAGTCAATTGCGCCCAAAGTCGTAAACACACAAAAAATAGCTATCAACACGGCTACTAACGACTGAATCACTAAAATTCGTATTTTAAATTTCATCACGCCTTCCTTCCAACAATTACTCTCTTTGCAAACTTAACTCTTCGCACTTTGCCAACTAAGCATAAATCACAGGATGAACATTTCCGACATCAGAGAACTATAGATTACCAAGATGAGTGGCTAGCACAATCAAGCAGGTATTTAAATTTATTAGCTGCATTTGCGCGCCTGGCGAAATTGATTTTGATCAAGCTTTTACTTTCCCTAATTGAGCGAAACTGAACGCAAGAGATGGGGTATCCAAATGAATATAGCAATTACAAACGCACAATCTATCATCAATTTAGATGACATAAAGGAGCTATTAGATACGCAAGGACTGCGTTATGAGGGGGATGCTGAATATTTCTGTACTGCCCATCGCGAAGATAACGAGTTGGTAGGCTGTGTTGCTTTGGTCGGCAACATAGTTAAGTACTTTGCAATTAAAGAGGCATTTAAAGGCGAAGGGCTATCACGCAGCATGGTCACTGAGATACTGCTAACCGCCCACCAACTTGGCCGTAAGAGTCTGTCTATCTTTACCACCCCAGATAAAGTAACCATCTTTGAGTCTATGGGCTTTACCCCTTTGACCTCACTAAATCGCAACTCAGTGCTGCTTATCAATCGTCCAGACAAGCTGCAACAACTACAAGATGATCTACGGAAACAGCGTGTATCTGGCGATAAAATCGGGGTGGTTGTAATTAATGCTAATCCATTCACCAAAGGACATGCTTATATTGCAGAGCAATCGGCAAGCCAGTGCGATTGGCTACACATCTTTGTCGTCAATGACAACGACCAAGAATTCTCTTTTGTAGATCGCTTTGCCATGGTCAAACAAGGCACATCACATCTCTCGAATATCACAGTTCACGCAGGCAATGAGTTCATCATCAGCCGCCGTACTTTCCCCTCTTATTTTTTGAAAAAGAGTGGCTTGGTGAATCAACTGCACGCCGAGATAGATTGTGAAGTATTTAAGAAATATATCGCTCCGAGCCTCGCTATCACTCACAGATTCGTCGGCAGTGAACCAAACTGCGCCGTAACCAATAACTACAACGGCGTAATGAAGCAGAACCTTCCACCTCAAATTCAAGTCACCGAGCTTGAACGACTAAATACAGAAGGAAGCTGTATTTCGGCTTCGACAGCAAGGCGCCAGCTATCCCAAACCGCGTCTTCAATAGTCAATCTTCTCCCTATTACCACTATTAATTATCTAATTGAAAAATGTGGCTATGCGCTACAAATCTAACGAGGCTGAAATGAAAATATGTGAGTCAGCGGTTGCTGGCACCCTAGAAAGCTCAGACTTGTTTGTTGAAGTTGAACCAAGTGAAGAATTTTCACTATGGGTTAGCTCTTCAGCAATACAATTTCGAGATGCAATTGAACAACACGTTCGTGGTGAATTGAACAAACTTAACGTGACCAACGGTCAGTGGCGTATCACTGATTCTGGAGCGCTAGACTGTATTATCACTGCTCGCGTACAAGCGACGGCACTTCGCGGTGCGAAACAACAAGTCCTACCATGGGAGAAGATCGTATGAAGATGCGTCGTTCAATGCTGTTCGTTCCTTCGTCGAATGCAGCCATGGTGTCCAACACCTTTATCTATGATGCTGATGCCATCATGTTTGACCTTGAAGACAACGTCTCTCTTCGTGAAAAGGATACCGCTCGTCTGATCCTTTTCAACGCACTGCGCCATCCTCTTTATCAAGATATTGAGACCGTAGTTCGTGTCAACGCGCTGGACTCAAAATGGGGCCGTGCTGACGTAAACGCAGTAGTGACTGCTGGTGTTGACGTGGTTCGCCTAGCCAAAACCGATTCCGCACAAGATGTTATCGATATGGAACAAGCAATTGCAGAAGCAGAACAAGCATCTGGGCGCGAAGTTGGTTCGACTAAGATGCTAGCTGCTATCGAATCTGCAATGGGGATCACCAACGCCAAAGAGATCGCTTTTGCATCAAAACGCCTAATCGGTATCGCCCTTGGTGCAGAAGACTATGTTCGCGACATCAAAACCAACCGTACACCAGAAGGTACAGAACTTCTATTTGCTCGCTGCTCTATCCTACAAGCAGCTCGTGCGGCCGGTATTCAGTGCTTCGATACCGTTTACTCTGATGCTAACAACACCGAAGGATTCCTAAAAGAAGCAGAGCACATCAAGCAACTTGGCTTTGATGGTAAATCTTTGGTTAACCCGCGTCAGATTGAGCTTTTACACAACCTATACGCGCCAACATCAGCTGAAGTAAAACACGCAAATGCGGTAATTCAAGCCGCTGCGGATGCAGAAGCTAAAGGCCTCGGTGTGGCATCTCTCAACGGAAAAATGGTCGATGCCCCTATCATCGAACGAGCTCGCCTAGTACTTGAACGTGCTAAATCTGGTATCAGAGAGGAATAATCATGGAATCTATCAAACAAAATAGAAAGCTTCGCTCTGATCTCAAAGATGCGATCGTAGCATCGGGCCTAAAAGATGGGGATACTATCTCTTTTCACCACGCATTTCGTGCTGGTGATGTACTCATCAATGACGTACTCGCGACCATAGCGAGCATGGGTTTCAAAGGCCTGACTCTGGCATCAAGCTCATTGACCGATTGCCACGCGCCTTTGGTTGAACATGTGCGTTCTGGCGTTATCTCTAAGATCTTTACTTCAGGTATTCGTGGTCGACTTGCTGATGAAATCAGCGCTGGCATCATGGAAACGCCGGTTGAAATCCACTCACACGGTGGCCGTGTTCACTTGGTCCAAACTGGTGAACTAAGCATCGATGTGGCTTTCCTTGGTACACCATCAGCAGACAGCTTTGGTAATGCAAACGCTATGGTTGGCAAATCTCGTTGTGGCTCTCTTGGCTATGCCATGGTAGATGCCCAATATGCGAAGCACGTTGTTGTATTAACCGAACAGCTGATGGATTACCCGCACTCACCAGCTTCGCTTACCCAAGACCAAGTCGATAGCGTAGTCGTTGTAGAGCGTGTTGGTGACCCATCGAAGATTGGTGGTGGTGCAACCCGTATGACGACTAACCCGCGAGAACTGCTTATTGCTCGTAAAGCGGCTGATGTGATTGAACACTCTGGTTACTTTGAAGATGGATTTAGTATCCAAACCGGGTCTGGCGGTGCTTCTTTAGCAGTAACTCGCTTCCTTGAATCGAAAATGGTGCGTAATGACATCACCGCCTCTTTTGGTCTAGGTGGCATTACAGCAACGATGGTCGATCTTCATGAGAAAGGTCTAATCAAGAAGCTTATGGATGTGCAATCTTTTGATGCTCACGCCGCAGACAGCTTAGGTCGTAACCCAAACCATATTGAAATCAGTGCTAACCAATACGCGAATCCTTCAAGTAAAGGCGCTACGGTTGACCAGCTTGACGTTGTTATCCTATCTGCACTAGAGATCGATACTGACTTTAACGTTAATGTTATCACCGGTTCTGATGGGGTAATTCGCGGAGCTTCAGGTGGTCACTGTGATGCCGCTGCAGGTGCAAAATTGACGGTTGTGGTTGCCCCACTAGTTCGAGGTCGCATCCCAACATTGGTTAAACGCGTGCTCAACACTGTTACTCCTGGTGAATCAATCGATGTGCTCGTAACTGACCACGGTGTTGCTGTTAATCCTGCTCGTGAAGAAGTCAAAGCTCGCCTTGAAGCACAAGGTATTCAAACCTTTGCTATTGAAGAACTTCAACAACGAGCGGAGCTTCTGGTCGGCACACCTGCACCGATTGCATACGCCGATAAAATCGTAGCCAATGTGCGTTATCGTGATGGTTCTTTGTTAGACCAGATCAAACAGGTAGCAAAATAATGTTTGAGGGAGTGCCTATTACCGCCAAAGATATAATGGAATTTCGTGATCGCATCTTCGCTACCCAGCGTGCGTGGCAACAACTGAAAGCTCCACAACTAATCAGTTTTACCGTCAACATGATGGGAAATGTGAAGGTTAATGAAGCGACATCACGAGTGTTCCTACAAGGCTGTTTGGCTATCGATAATTGGTGTAACAGCACTCCCTTAAACATCATCAAAAAACAACAATTCCACCATAAGGCTGGCTTCCACTACTTAGTCGGGCTTAACCATCACACCAGTGATGATATTAAGCAGGCTATGGTTAACTTAGAAAATTCACTGCCGTTAGGTCGCCTTATGGATATTGATGTTATAGCCGAAGATGGCAAACCGCTATCACGCACTAAACTTGGCTTTGATCGAAGAAAATGCATCGTATGTGACAACTCAGCTAAGGCCTGTGCTCGCAGTCAAGCCCACACTCCATTACAGCTACGAAGTGCAGTGCTGGAGATGTTCAAATGAATAACCATCAGCCTCGCACGCAAAAATTACACCCACTCGCCAGTATTATTGGTGAGTTGGCAAGCCAAGCGTTATTGGTCGAAGCAAATCTGCATCCCAAGCCTGGGCTAGTCACCGCACTGTCTGTAGGTTCGCACTGTGATATGAATATTGAGACCTTCCGTATCAGTGCAATGACATTAAAACCTTTTATGGTGGAGTTTGCGCAGCTCGGTCTCTCCTTTACTGGAGATGATTTAACTCAATTACTCGCATCCCTGCGCCCAATTGGCGTTCAGGCAGAGCAACACATGCTGCAAGCGACTAAACAAGTGAACACCCATAAAGGTGCAATATTTATCCTTGGCGTATTGTGCGCCGCCCTTGGGTTTATGACAGTACAAGACATCAAGATTTCTCCGCTACACCTACAAAACACAGTACACAAAATGTGTAAAGGGCTAACCGGAGAGCTCAATAACACCAAGAGTAAAACAGCTGGTGAGCAGGCGTTTACCCAGCATGGTGTTACCGGTATTCGAGGTGAAGCTGAAGCTGGCTTCCCGACTTTAATGCAGGGCCTAAATACCTATAAACGAGCCAAACGAGATGGCCATACCAAACAGCACGCCTTAAAAATGGCACTGCTGAGCTGCATCAGTATTAATGATGACAGCTGTCTAATTAAGCGAGGTGGATTAACTGGACTTAATTATGCAAAAGCGCAAGCAACAATTATTTTAGAATCAAATTTAGATTCAAGTCAGCTTAATAATCAACTGCATCAGCTTGATATTAAATTCGTAGAAAAGAACTTATCCCCAGGTGGAAGTGCCGATTGTTTATCTGCAATCTGGTTAATTTCTATAATGGAAAGTATTTTCAACTAATAAGATTTAAATATTAATTACCATTTAATATTAAAAATATAAACTCCAATGTTTAGGATATAATTATGAAA
>NZ_JAKJSY010000075.1:0-23294 GCF_050337445.1 Vibrio minamisatsumaniensis
AGCTCTTCAGCTTGCTCTGCCAATAATCGTTTGAGTTTGGCATTTTCAGTGGCGAGCTCCCTTTCTCTATCGCTGATTTTCGCATCTTTTTTGACGGCTTTACGCCACCCATAAATTTGAGATTCATATAGCGAAAGCTGTCGTGCGGCAGCAGAGACACCGACTTTCTCTGCTAACTTAAGCGCTTCGGCTTTAAATTCAGGAGCATGTTTGATTCGTGTTTTCTTAGTTGTCATTGTTCACCTCGTTAGTGATTGTACTCACTTAACTCGGTGTCCAAAACTTCTGGTGCGGATCAGATAACGAAAAAAGAGCAAGACCCAATACTTGCTTTTGAGCCGACTGAAATAATAAAAGACCGATACTAAAAATCAGTGAGAAGATAATAAAAATTATACTTAGGGTTCTTATGTCTAGCGGGAAAGTATCCATATTCTTCCTTAAATCGGACAGACAATCACATCATCTAACTTTTTCTGAGCTTGAGATGTTTTTCTATCTTCCTTCTCTCATTTTAATTTCCAAGCAATCAAACCACACAATCAAACCTGTTGCATATCAAAAAGAGCAACATTAAGGTCGAAATATAGCAAATACTAATTAAAAATACATCTCACTATCGTGTTTGTTCTTGATGATGCGATATCAAGCGAGAGAAGTACCATTATGATCGGTGATTACACTCAACAAAATTTAAGGAGGGGGAAGAGAGAATTAGTATAAGGAAGCGATAAGAAAACACCCTAATTAGGGGCTAACGGCTCTTTCGCTGTATGAAGAGTTTTAATGAGCTTTTGCTAGCGTCTTATCATTAACGTCCACAGTCATGCTCTTCCTGATCAATAAGCATAGTGAACTCCTTTATTGGATAGAAATAAATCATATTTSTTTACTGTCTCGTTATAGATTAACGATAAAGGACGTTGATCAGATATTTATGATCAACGTCCCTTTTCTTCTATCTTTTATATCTATGCGTTAGGCCTGAACTCGCATTTAGCCTATCTATTCTTTGATATAGAGGTCCTTAGAATAGATACGCCCTTCCACGTTGTTCTTCGCAAAGCCGCCAACACTTGGTCGCACTAGGCGAGCCTGCATGTAGTAATAGATGGGTGCGATAGGCATATCCTCAGCAAGAAATTGTTCTGCTTGGTCATAGAGCCCTTGGCGCGCTTGCTCATTGGTTGCTGACAACGCGTTGTTCATCACTGAATCGTACTTTTCATTACTGTAGCGAGCAAAATTACCGGAAGTGCCTGAACGCAATAAGCTCAAAAAGGTTGATGCTTCGTTGTAATCACCACACCAAGAAGCTCGCATCACATCAAAATCCCCTTGTCGACGTGATACTAGGTAAGACTTCCATTCTTGGTTTTCTAAATCAACGTTCGCACCGAGATTGCCCTTCAACATTGAAGCAATAGCCACCACTATCGATTTGTTCGATTCACTGGTGTTATAAAGCAGTTGAAAACTCAGCGGGTTAGCAGCGTCATATCCGGCTTCTTTCAGCAGCTCTTGCGCTTTTTGGTCGCGCTCCTTTTGTGTCCACTTACTGTATGCTGGTTGAGTAGCCTCAAAACCTGACGTGTACTTATGAACAAAGGTATAAGCCGGTAAATTACCCACCTGAGTAACCCCATTAGTAATCACATCACGCATTATCGAATAAGACACCGCTTTACGCACTCGAGCATCGTTAAATGGAGGACGCGTGGTGTTAAACGCGTAGTAATACGTACACAGTAAAGGCACTGCGGTATACGCATTTTTGTATTTTTCTTTAAGTTGCGGTGCCAGGCTTGTTGGCACATCGGAAGTGATGTCGACCTCACCTGCCGCATATCGATTAATCGAAGCATTTTGGTTTTCAAACGGAATATAGGTTACTTGGGTTAAATGCGTATTTGAGCTGTCCCAATATTGAGGATTTTTCTTAAGTTCAATGCGCTCATTCACCACCCATTTATCCAATACAAATGCACCATTACCAACAAACTGCTTAGGATCGCTCCACGGCTTATCGCTGTTCTCCAGTGTCGCCTTGTGTACTGGCATCATTGAAGTATGTCCCGTCATCGCCACAAAATATGGGACCTTACTGTCAAGTTCAAACTTCACCGTGTATTTATCGACAGCGGAGACCCCCAGATCTTCAATGGGCTTGTTACCTTGTGCTACATCGGCAACGTTTTTAATTTTAGTTAACTTGAGATACCACACGTTGGGTGATGCTAATTTAGGATCAACCGCACGTCTTATTGCATAAACAAAATCATTCGCCGTCACAGGATCGCCATTCGACCATTTCGCATCTTTGCGTAGATGAAATACAAAGGTTTTGTTATCTTTGGTTTCCCATGATTCAGCCACGCCGGGCTTGATATTGCCATCACGATCTTGAATGACGAGACCTTCAAACAGGTCTCGTAAAATGTGCATTTCAGGCATCCCTTCAGCCTTCGCAGGATCTAATGTTGCGGCTTCTGCATCATTCGCTCGCACCAAATGTTGATCTTTCGCCAGAGTCACTCCAGCCGGCAATGTTTCTGCAGCAGCGGTTAATGCTATAAAAGGGGTCAGTAGAGATGAAATGAGTAAAGCCATTGAATGTTTCTTAAAGTCCATATTTTTGCTCTCTTAGCCTATCTTCAAAAATAATAAAAATAACACTACAACTATTGACGAATTTAGCCGTTCAGTTTATCTAATTAGTGAATAGTTAACAGCACTTTATCAATAAGGGTACTCATGTGAGTTTAATTCCAAGAACGGAAAGAGCAGCATTTTCATTAAAACCTATCCCATTCGGATGCTCAGTATTAGGCGCACCATTGCTCTACTTTCCTGCGCAGCGACAAAGCGAATCTCGCGGACTCATTTTAGCTGGCACACACGGCGATGAAACCGCGTCTATAGCGGGGCTGTCTTGCGCGCTAAGAAGCTTGCCCGCCGCCAACTTACAACACGATGTGATTCTATCGATGAACCCAGACGGTAACCAGTTAGGTACACGAGCCAACGCCAATCAGGTTGATTTAAACCGTGCGTTTCCGACTCAAAATTGGACAGAAAAAGGCACCGTCTATCGTTGGAGTTCTCACACCCCCGTAAGAGACGTTAAAGTGAAAACTGGCCAAACCGATAAACTTGAGCCTGAAGTCCAATCACTGATCAACCTTATAGAGCAACGTAAACCCCAGTTTGTGGTCTCTTTTCACGAGCCACTGGCAATGGTCGACGATCCCGCTCAATCCGAACTTGCGACTTGGCTAGGCAAACAATTCAACCTACCACTCGTCGAAGACGTCGATTACGACACCCCAGGTTCATTTGGCACCTGGTGCAGCGAAAGAAAACTACCTTGTATTACCGTTGAGCTACCACCCGTTTCAGCCGATCTGACGATAGAGCAGTATTTAGATGCATTCATTTCGATATTGCAGCATGATCCTGTCATCTGATTAAACAATAGAGAATGAAAAAATTGACATGCTATTAGCACTGAGTATTTCATTAAACAACATGTCCGTTTTCTCTATTAATTTACTTAAAAAGGTTGAGCTTTTAACCAATAATACTCAACCATTGTTCATCATATCGTCAACCTTTAATTCTGACTCATGAAGTATCGCACTTATTCTCTAAATTGGAGTATAATGGGAGTCTTCAGTAGAAAAACATTCATTCCATCTCCCAGGTCAATTGTATTATTTATGAGCTATTTAAAAAAGATATATACCTTGTCAAATAAAGTTCATCCTCACAGCTCTGGGGTTGATTACTTACGTAAAAACATTCGATTTATGATGTGGGGAATATTGAGTCCGCATGTTATCCGTGCCATGGATAATCTGCACGAGAATGAAAATCTAACCACCATCTTTGAGCTGAACTATAAGCTTTTTGAAAAGCCGTTAAAGCCTTTTATTTCACCTCGCTTCTCATCCAAGCAACGCGTCAATCTTATCCAATCTCATTTTGATATATTAGCGTCTAAATTTGGTAAAAATGTTATCAATATTTACGCTCAACCCTTTGAGATAACGACCTTTATTGACCGCAATGGTAGCGCCTATCGGATTGAGTTATTCTCTGGTGAAGTAAGAGAGGGGTCTATCGGTATCAGACTTGTAGAATGTGATACTGGTTATTCAATATACTCAATTACCTTTAATCTATCCGAGCAATCTGGGGAAAGAGTATTACACATCGGGTGTTTGCAAGGTTCGAATCGGCATGTGGTTGATAGTAATAGTAAAATAAAAGAGATCACTCGAACATTGCACGGCCTTCGCCCGAAAGCCTTAATGTTGAATTTAAGCTTGAGCTTTGCTAGATATTTTAATGTGAATAAAGTTGTTGCGGTATCAAATAAAGGCCATGTATATCAAGCACTTCGGTATTGGGGCTCAAAGAAAAATGCGATAAAAAGTGATTATGACTCCTTATGGAAAGAGAATGGTGGGGAACAGATAAATAAACATTTCTATCAAATCCCAACCAATCTCGAACGAAAGGAGCTTGCCGGATTAAAAAGAAGTAAACGCAGTCTTTACACAAAAAGATACGCACTACTTGATGATCTCGAAGCAGACCTTATCTCGTCATTGAACAGTCTCATTCAATAATTTTAAGGTATTCACACTCAAGCTTAGCTTAGTTAGCCACAAGCCGTACTTATCCGCTTGTGGTTAGCTGGACCCGCTAGCCATTTCACCAGCCATGCCCCTCCCTGCTCTGAACAATAATCCGCCCGGATGCCTACCAACAAGATATACCTAAGTCCACTCACCTGAGTTCAATCTCTGTCACACTGCTCATTATTACAAATACGTAATAATCATTTTCTATTTAGGGGGATTATCAAAAATAATACTCGCACCTATACTCGCTCCAACAAAACGAGAGGGCGGAAACAATTAAGCTCAACTACGCTTAACGGGTTGAATTTAATTACACGCTTATTCGCTGTACTGAGATAGATAGGAAACCTCCAATGACAATCGAAATTAAACCGGGTCAAACGCATATCAAATCAAAAGCGATGGTTGCATGGGCCGCTGGCGAGCCACTAAAAATGGAAGAAGTTGATGTACAACTTCCTAAAGCGGGTGAGGTTCTCGTTCGCATCGTTGCTACTGGTGTTTGTCACACTGACGCATTCACATTATCAGGTGACGATCCAGAAGGTATCTTCCCTTCAATTCTTGGTCACGAAGGTGGCGGCATCGTTGAGATGATCGGCGAAGGCGTGACAAGTGTTGAGGTTGGCGACCACGTTATCCCACTTTACACCGCTGAATGTGGTGAATGTAAGTTCTGTAAATCGGGTAAAACTAACCTATGCCAAGCGGTTCGCGAAACGCAAGGTAAAGGCCTAATGCCAGACGGTACAAGCCGCTTCTCTATTAATGGCGAAACAATTTTCCATTACATGGGTTGCTCGACTTTCTCTGAGTACACTGTACTTCCAGAAATCTCTCTAGCGAAAGTAAGCAAAGAAGCACCACTTGAAGAAGTCTGTCTTCTCGGTTGTGGTGTAACAACAGGTATGGGCGCGGTACTGAACACAGCGAAAGTTGAAAAAGGCGACAACGTTGCGATATTCGGATTAGGCGGTATCGGTCTTTCCGCCATCATTGGTGCTCGCATGGCGGGTGCTAACCGCATCATCGGTGTAGATATCAACGAGAGCAAATTCGAGCTAGCAAAACAGCTTGGCGCGACGGATTGCATCAACCCAACTAAATTCGACAAGCCAATCCAAGACGTTATCGTTGAGATGACAGACGGTGGTGTTGAGTACTCTTTCGAGTGTATCGGTAACGTCAACGTGATGCGTCAAGCGCTTGAGTGCTGTCACAAAGGTTGGGGCGAATCGGTCATTATTGGTGTTGCAGGTGCGGGCCAAGAGATCGCTACTCGTCCATTCCAACTCGTAACTGGTCGTGTATGGCGTGGTTCTGCTTTCGGTGGTGTTAAAGGCCGCTCTGAGCTTCCAGAAATCGTTAACCGTTACATGGCGGGTGAATTTGGTCTGCAAGAGTTCATCACTCACACAATGGGGCTGCAAGACGTTAACGAAGCATTCGACCTAATGCACAAAGGTGAATCTATCCGTACTGTTCTACACATGGATAGATAATACCAATCGTAATTAATAACAGGTTGTCCTCGATTCTTTGAGTATCGAGGACAAAGCTATGAATAAAAAGCAACAAACTGTCTTCACCACCTCCTGCCCGGTGGGTGGTGAAACTTTAAATGCTATAGACAAAAAACCATCAACCTAACGGAGCACCATAAATGACAATCGAAAACATTAGCCAAGCAAAGGTTGCTGGTGGTTGGCACAAACAATACACCCACTTTTCTGCAACGCTTGACTGCAACATGCGTTTCGCGATTTTCTTGCCACCAAATGCAAGCAAAGAAAACCCAGTTCCTGTTTTGTATTGGTTGTCAGGCTTAACCTGTACCGATGAAAACTTCATGCAAAAAGCCGGCGCTTTCAAAGCCGCGGCTGAGCAAGGCATCGCGATTGTTGCACCAGACACTAGCCCACGAGGCGAAGGTGTCGCCGACGATGAAAATTACGATCTCGGCCAAGGTGCCGGCTTCTACGTAAATGCCACTCAAGCACCATGGGACAGCCATTACCACATGTACGATTACGTGGTAACAGAGCTTCCTGCATTGATTGAGTCTTTCTTCCCAGTAACTTCGGTGAAGTCGATTTCTGGCCACAGCATGGGCGGACACGGTGCCCTAACGATTGGCATCAAAAACGAAGATAGCTACCGTTCTATCTCGGCATTCAGCCCAATTACCAACCCAATGCAATGCCCTTGGGGACAAAAAGCCTTCAACCAATACCTAGGCTTAGATATTGAAGAGTGGAAGCACTACGACGCCTCTGAACTTCTAAAAGCCAAAGGCACTAAGCTACCAATGTTAGTTGACCAAGGCGAAGCGGATAACTTCCTGATTGAACAGCTTAAACCTGAGCAATTGGTCGAAGCCGCTAAGGTGACCAATGCCGATTTAGAGCTACGTATGCAGCCAGGTTACGACCACAGCTACTACTTCATCTCTAGCTTTATTGATGAACATATTGAGTTCCACGCTGCTTACCTAAACAAGTAATCACCGTTAACTTAGCCCACACCTTGCAAGCGTAAGGTGTGGGCTTTTTTGTGCCTGCTTTTATACCAATCGTAGTAAATAACTGGTCACCCTAGCTTGTTAAAAAGCTCGATAACTTCGTTAGAATTTTTGATTGTAGAATAACTACTTATCGAAACTTCTTRTCGAAAAGAGCCGCCTTGTTCTYAAKCTTTYTYYCTRCGCTATTTCTGWTCACTTACTTACTGTGATTGGTATTACTCATACTCAGCGATATACATCAAAGGATGTAGGCAGAGAATCGTAAGCAAAGATTTTAGATCAAAAAGTTGTGAACAGTGAGTCAACTCATTCAAACTTTCTAACAGACTGGTGCCACCTTCACTTATTCATACTCTTACAATCAGCAAATCAAACCTGTTACCATAGCGTCTTCAACATCACTTATTTTGAAGGTTGCAATGAAAGTAATTAAGACTCTTTTCTTTCTGATGGTTTTATTAAGCGGCCTATTTACCGCCTGGTTGTTTATACCGATCCCTGCGACCATGGACAAACAAACACTTAATGTGCCACTAACGGAACCGTTCAAGCTTGTGGCATATCGCAGCAATCCGAATGATGCAAGCAAACCACTCACTTACCACTACTATGTGATTTCAGATGTGGTTGGTGTGGACGATATGGATCCGTTTCTAATTACCACAGACCAATTCGTGAAGCTTGGCGAATTCGACGAGAACACATTCAATCTTACGGTTAACGGCAAGATTGAGCGCTACACCAACGATTTGTGGGTCAAAAAGGCCGACGGCAAGCTGCAGCACTGGTACGTAAGTATTGATGCGAACTATATTCGCTAAAATCGAACGGCAATAGACCTCATTTAAAAACTGCGCTTTGGCTTCCAAGCGCAGTTTTTTTTCCCACTCACGACTGCCTTTGATCTCAACATGCTGATTAATTAGACGTCGAAATCCCCTAACGTTTAAAGCAGAACAACAAACAGCAGCTTTTTAATGGAGGCAAAGAGGGCTTAATCATCTAGCCCTTTAATTGGGCTCATTGAACGATAAACGGTTTTTACGTCACCTTTGATGGACAGCACACTTAAATCATCAATGAAGAAACGGCTGGTCATGGTATGTTTACCGCCATTGATGAAGATTTCGATGACCGACTTGTCGACATAAACCTCGATGGTTTGCTTGATGCTCAACCTCGGCGCTTTTCTCACACACCCAAACTCTTCAGCGTAGAGTTGAGACATATTGCTGCGATCAAGAATGAACGCCTTATTTGTCGCACTGAACACGATGTTATCACCCGCAACGTTGGCAAGTGTAAACTCAAACTCGTCCGCATCCGTTTCGAGCTCAACCATGAAGCTGGTCGTATCCAGTTCAAGAACATTTTCAACCGTAACCGCTTCCCCCTGTAGCACTTTCAATTCAGGTAAAGCAGACTGAACAAGATAGCCATCTTGGATGTGAAGTTCGCGAGGTAACGACAACATACCCGCCCACTGATGTTCGTTAGATGGTGTGTCAATCTCTGGCAGACCAATCCAAGCAATCATAATACGGCGACCTTTATCATCTAAATAAGTCTGTGGGGCGTAGAAATCAAAGCCGTAATCCGGCTGCGCGATGTCTTGATGATTTTCCAATTCCGCCGTATCTAGGTTCAGGCGATCACCCACAATGTAAGCCACAGAATAGATATTTTTGAAGTCGTATGGGTTTTTGCTCGACACGCCTTGCGGAGAAAACAGCATCACCGACTGATTGTCTATTGCAAAGAAATCGGGACACTCCCACATATAGCCAAGGTTGTTGTAACGAGTTTGAATTGGGCCTTTGTGCTGCCAATTCATCAGGTCACGGCTGCGATATAGCGCCATTGAACCTGTTTCCTGAGGTGTTTGAGCCCCCACAACCATCAGGTAATCGTCACCCTGCTTCCACACTTTTGGGTCGCGGAAATGTTCAGTGTAGTGCTCGTTTTCAATAACCACGCCGTGCTTTTCTATTTTGCCGTCGGCAGACATCTTGGCAAAACATTGAGTTGGAATTCGTTGCCAGTTTTCATCACGTTTATTTCCCGTAAAGAACAACAGTGCCTTACCGTTTTCAACCAATGCGCCACCAGAATAAACACCGTGAGAATCGTAATCTTGGTCTGGGTGTAGGCCAATGCCGTGGTCTTCGAAATGAACGAAGTCTTTGGTTGAAAGGTGATACCAATACTTCATACCATGGACAGGCCCCACCGGCGTCCACTGATAAAATAAATGGTGTTCGCCATCAAAGAAACACAAGCCATTTGGATCGTTGAGCAGGCCAAACTTAGGCGCAATATGGTAGCTTGGATAGCCAGAGTCTTGTTTGCGAAGCTCTACCATCCCATCGATACTCTCTTGAGAAATATCTTCTAAACGTCGATACCTTTGCTCTACTGTCCAGTTCGAGTTCAAACTCATACACTCTCCTTTACAGCATTGGTATTTGAAGAATTTTTTTGAATAAACTGAGTGAGATCTTCTTGCGTTGGAAGTGCGGTCATTGCGCCTTTTTGCGTTGTCGCCAGAGCACCACAACCATTCGCCCACTGAATTGCAGAATCGACGACTTGTTGATTGTTCCACTCATCATGTTGAGAAAGTTTTGCAAGCAAGCCACCAACAAAAGCATCGCCCGCCCCTGTAGTATCCACTGGCGTCACTGAACGACCTGACATCAACACGCCTTGCGTTTCAAATACTCGCCATACGCCTTTCGCACCCTGAGTAACCAGAATAAGCGTGTTGTTAAGCTCAGCAATATGAGCCAAACCTTGCTCCATCGACGTCGAATCGGTTAAGAAATCCAACTCTTCTTCCGAAAATTTAACCACATCCGCCAAGGCAACCGCTTGCATGACCACAGACTTGATTGCTGAGGGATCTTGCCACACTTCATCACGAAGGTTTGGATCGAAGCTGATGTAACCACCAGCCGCTTTCATGCGTCGGATGGCTTCAAAGGTACTGCTTCGACTTGGCTCATTAGCCAGAGAGATTGAGCAGACGTGTAGCCACTCGTTTTTCTTAAACTCAGGAATGTCATCCACAGACATAAACTGATCGGCACTTGGCTTCACCATAAACGTAAAGCTGCGTTCACCTTGGTCATCAAGGTCCACCACCACCGTTGACGTGCGCTGTTCAGGATCCTTCACCAAACGTTCGGTATTCACACCTTCGTTTTGCAGAGTCACTTCCATAAAGGTGCCAAACGGGTCGTTACCCACTCGGCCGAAAAAGGCGCTTTTGCCTAAAAGACGAGCAATAGCAACCGCGACATTGGCAGGAGCACCACCCGGACATTTCAACAATGTCTTATCTGTCTCCGGAATGAGGTCGACGACAGCGTCTCCCGTTACCCAAACTTGATTCATCTTTCTTACCTTAAAACTGAAAATCATGACAAGCGAATGGATATAACGGTTCACATTGTCATGTAAAAATATAAAAAGGCTAGCTAAGCCAAATCACCTAGCTAGCACCCTAAAGCTTAGGAAATGAAGTGAAAAGGGGGACTTCACTTCTAGGGAGAAACGTTAAGCCGTTGCTTTAATGTTTTGTTTATTACGCTCGCGCAGCCCTAAAACAACGGTCAGTGCAAAGGCCGTGACGAACGCGATAATCATACCGACCACGTAGTAACCGATTTTTTCCGGCGATATTGAGATAATACCGGGAATACCAGCCGCACCAAGCGCTTGTGCTTTCACATGAAACATGGTGATGAAAGCACTTGAAACCGCAGCGGCACAAACCGCAGCAATGAATGGATAGCGAAGCTTTAGATTCACACCGAACATGGCTGGCTCTGTAATACCGAGTAAACCAGTGACGCCTGAAGGAATCGCAATACTCTTCATTTTGGTATCGCGAGTCATGAAACCAACAGCCAGCGCCGCCGCCCCTTGTGACACGTTAGACATCGCTGCGATAGGGAAAATGAACGTGCCCCCCGTTGTTGCAATATCCGCAAGCAACTGAGTTTCGATAGCGATAAAGCTATGATGCATGCCTGTGATAACGAATGGCGCATAAATCAAACCAAATACCGCCCCACCAATGAAACCAGCACTGTTATATAGCCAATTTAGGCCGTCACCCAGTAGGAAGCCAATATCACGTGTAAATGGACCCACTACGGTGAATGTCAGTAAGCCAGTCACAAAGATAGCCAGTAGCGGTGTTAGCAGGTTGTCCAGAACTGAAGGCACGACTTTACGTAGACCAAGTTCTACTTTCGCAAGAATAAACGCAGAAACGAGCACTGGCAGCACTGAACCTTGATAGCCCACTTTCTCAATTTCGAAGCCCAGAATGTTCCAAACCGGAATGTTGCCTGTCACCGATGCACTGCCGAAGCCCCAACCATTCAGAAGATCTGGGTGAACCATTAACATCCCTAAAGCCGCACCAAGGTATGGGTTACCACCAAACTTCTTACTCGCTGAAAATGCCAATAAAATAGGTAAGTAAACAAAAGGAGCATTAGCAAATGTGTTGATCATGTTTGCTAAGTCAGTCAAGCCCGGATTCGCGTCGATCAAAGATTTGCCATCAATGAACAAGCCTTGAGCCGTCAATAGGTTGTAGATACCCATCAACAAACCACCAGCAACAATCGCAGGAATAATTGGGACAAATATATCAGACAGGCCTTTCACTGCGCGCTGCACGATATTTTGGTTGTCAGCCCCTGCCGCCGACACATCATTGGTCGACATTTCCGTCATCTCAGTCAGTTTTGCCATCTCTGCATAAACTTGGTTGACGATGCCTGAACCAAAGATGATCTGATATTGACCCGCGACTTTAAACTGGCCTTTGACCCCTTCTAGGTTATCAATTGCCTGTTCGTCAATTTTTTCTTGATCAGCAACGGCAAGACGCAGACGAGTCGCACAGTGCGCGAGTGCCGTGATATTACTTTTACCACCTAATAGAGTGAGCAGCTCTTTTGCTATTTTTGGATAATTCATTACATACCCCATTGGATTATCATTTGTGCCTTTGAACTTTCGGGAACGTTTGCAAAACAAATTTTTGCTTAGAAATAACAAATGATCAAAGATAACTGCTCAATAGTGTGAGGATGATCTTTAAATTATCTCCCCTGGATGAGGCGAGAGGGTTAAAATCTCCGAATAAACAGGGAAATTTGATGGCTCGTTTGCAAACAATCCCAAAACTAAAATGATAATGGATAATTTATAATGGCTAGTCTTCATGATGTCGCTCGTCTCGCTGGAGTTTCCAAGTCGACGGTCTCAAGAGTAATCAATGATGAGTATGGCGTAAAAGACGCGACCAAGATTAAAGTGCGCAAAGCGGTGGAAGAGTGTGGCTATCTCCCAAACCAAGTCGCTAAAGACTTAAAGTCTCAGAAAACCAACCTCGTTGGCGTGATTGTTCCTAGGGTTTCTTCCCATGCCACCGCTCAAGGTGTCGACGGTTTAACCGCAGTATTAGAGCAAGCAGGCAAGCATGTTTTATTAGCGAGCACGCACCAAACACACCACAAAGAACTTGAATACATTCAGATATTTAACCAGAAGCGTGTTGAAGGCATCATCCTGTACGCGACCCACCTCGACAACCAATTGGTCAAAGCGATTCAAAGCTCTGCCGTACCCGTGGTGTTGGTTGGTCAAGACGGTTCAATGTTTAACATCCCAAGTATTGTGCACGACGACACTCGTGTAGGGTTTGAAGCAGGTAACCGCCTTATCTCGAAGGGTTGTCAATACATGGGGTTCATAGGCGTACAAGGCGATGATATTGCGGTGGATAAGATGAGATCGGAAGGCTTTGCTCAATCACTTCAATTTAACGACCTCGCACTGCAATTTCACGCCCGTGGCGACTTCACCATCGATTCTGGCTACAAACTGGCTAAGCATTATCTCAAGGAGCACACCAAGCTCGACGGCCTATTCTGCGCCACTGACCGTATCGCAATCGGTGCGATCAGAGCGATTCAGGAAGCGGGACTTGTTCCTGGAAAGGACATATTGGTGCTCGGTGTGGGTGACGATGAGCTGGCTTCTGTCTGTACGCCATCGCTGTCTACGTTTAACTATGCGTTTGATAAAGCGGGAGAAAATGGAGCCAAGCTGCTACTCGACCGTATTGAAAAAAAAGGTTTTGAAATGAGTAAAATGGTGCTGACCTTCACCACCATTGATCGAGAATCTTGCTAGCGATTTATTTCAGAGATCAAGTGCTCCCAAAATAAAAATGCCAACCCTCGAGTTAACAACGATAAGGTTGGCATTTGACGATGTGAATCTCACATCATGATTAACACTCTCTACCTAAACGATATATCGAGCCATTAGAACCAAGTTTCCATCTGCAGTGCAAATAGAACCTCACCGCCCTCTCCCATCGTTGCTGCATCCGCGTCAGTGCTGATCGAGTAACCATTCAGATCTTCACTCCAATCCACATAGCTCACAGCGAAACGCAGCTCTGGTCGGTCAAAAAAGCCGGTGCTGGTCGAAAGCTTTAGTGTTGGTGCAATTGTCGCTTTGTAGAAACCGCCGCTCGCTTGCTCGGTCGCGTTGTCCAAATCCATGTACTGCAGTGAACCTTCGTAAACCATCTCAAAGTTCTCTGTGAACTCTTGAGCCAATCGAACGTTTAAAGAAGCCCATGTGAACTCGTCATTCTTCTTCAGACGGTCTTGGCTATGCTCTGCCATTAATGCCGGCGCTAAACGCCAGTTGTCGCCAATGCGAGTCACACCGTAGCTGAATAGACGAACAGCTTTTGCATCATCCAGTAGATCACCATTTGAACCGATGCCTTTTAGCTCCGCACCTAAACCGCTACCCACTAACATACCTGTTTTAGAGAAGCCTTCGCTCACACCAAAGAAGCTGTCTCCATGGTACGCTAGCATAGCGTGTACACCGCTTTTCGCTGCGCCATGTAGTCGGGTGTCGTTGTCTGCTGACGCCATGCCACTCAGCATCACCTGCCATTGGCCAATACGGTTATTCATGGTTGCAATGTAGTTTTCGACATCGGTTGATGAGCTATCAATCTCACCAAAATCTCGACCGTAAATAGAGAAACTCGCTTTCCAGTCGTCGCTCATTTGAACGTCATAAACACCTGCGCCAGTGCCTGACAGGAAGACAATATCCGAGTCGAAAAAGTGAATATCAAAATTATCGCGATCGAATCGTTTACCTGCCCAGAACGTTGCTTCAGAAAACGCTTCAGATTCAGAGAACATACTCAGGCGATTCAGCTCTGAATACACTTGTCGTACATTCAACTGGCTTTCGCTGGCAGTCCACTCGTTATTTGTCTCGGTACTGTCGGCTAACATGATGCGAAACAAAGCACTAGAACCATCGTCTGCAAATCGTTTATGAATCAAGTTCGCTTCAACGTAATGATCATCTTCAACACCAAGGCGTCCAATTGGCGCACCAATGGCACCTGCTGCCGTCATATAAGGTCCAGTGCCTGTCGCGCCGTTTAGGTCATCGTTGATCAATAACCCAGAGCGAGCATAGCCGTGAAACTCAAACGAAGAAGCCTTTTCATTAGCCTCGGTGGAGGCCTGTTCCGTTTGTACAACCCTTTGTTCTAATTCATTAATACGTTGCTCTAATGCCGCAACATCTTCACTTGCTAATACCGATGTTGTCATTAGCCCCATTGTTACAGCAACCGCTAAAGTGTGTCGTTTCATTCTGATGTTCTCACGTTAATTATTTTGGATAAAACTGCAAACGTTCCCGAAATAATTCGTAAGCGCACTTAAACTCATACTTTTGATGCACAAGCTTAATATCGAAGAAGAAATAGAAATCAAGTTGTATTGATTTCTACAGATTTTGTATCTATCTGGATGATAGATCGATACTTTCGGGAACGTTACCGAGAATGCATAATTCTGATAACTTTGTCACAAGTGAAGTGAATGAATGAACGAAAAACGGTCTCTCGCGCACATTGATGTACTTTAGCGAAACCTAAGAAAAATAAATTTTTCAAACGTTTGAAATGCCATTGAATGATGTTGATTGATAGGGGTTAAAATGAGTATATGAACAACTGAAACTTATCGAACCTTAGATTAGAAAGCATAAGGCATGGCGAAAATTACTTCTTTTTGTTCTGCTCAACCAACTTTTCATTCCATGCATCGTTGCCGTCTCGCTTGCTAACATCATACTCAGAACAAAACTGCGATATGGTCATGTTGTTATCACCAGTGGCTAGCTTTAACGCTAACTGCACTTGCTGGAGCTTACTTTGAAGACGAAGGTTTTGACCTGCCTTTGGGCTTTTCTCTTTGGCGAACTTTAAAGCAGCATGTTTGCGCTCTGCAGCACCCGCACGGCGATCCGCTTCTGATAATAGATATTTTAGCTGCGCGACACTTTTTCCCTTTTTGAAAGCAGGTTCAAGCAGTTCAACACATTCATCAAATGATGGATTTATAACATACGGATCAATTTTGTGCGCTTGTTGGCGCATCCACTCTAGCGCGAGCTTTTCATCTGACATTGTATAATCTTTATCAATAAAACAGTCGTATATGGTATCGCTCAATAGCAAACCACTGCAATAACAAATTGAGGCCATTCGCGCCTTTCAAACCACTACATTGCTGAGAAAGCGAGTCTGCCCGCTACTTTTCACTAGCAACAGAGAGGATGGTGCGTGGCTTTAAGTCAGTGATGGAATCCGGCTTTGATATCAAAAACAGCCACCTCATCGTTGGCACCACTAGGCCAGTCGTTGGTCTTTGAGCCTCGTTAATATTGGTTATGAATTCGAAACCTAGATTCGAATCAGCACTTCCAAGCCGAACAAACAAAAACAGCGCCTCAGTAGGCGCTGTTTTCGTTTCTTATCTCGTTATCGCTGGTTTAATTAAGCGTCAAAAAGTAAGATTAAGTGATAAAGAGCTAGATTAAGCGATAAAAATCTGTGCCAGTGCGTAGCCTAAACAACATGCGCCGACCACACCGATTAAACCCACCGACATGAATGAGTGATTGAAGTACCACTTACCAATCTTAGTGGTGCCAGACACATCAAAGTTAACCGTTGCGATATCTGATGGGTAATTCGGGATGAAGAAGTAACCGTACACCGCTGGCATCAAGCCGATAAGCAGTGCTGGGTCTAATCCTAAGCCAAGGCCAACCGGTAACATCATACGTGCTGTTGCAGCTTGAGAGTTCACCACAACCGATACGATAAATAGCGCAAGCGCAAACGTCCATGGGTAGTTGGTCACCATTTCCACGATGCCAGATTTAAACTGAGGCATTGCGTATTGAAAGTAGGTATCCGACATCCAAGCGATACCGAAGATAGCAATCGCTGCTACCATACCCGATTTGAATACCACACCATTTGGCACGTCACGCGGGTCTGTTTTGGTTGCCAACAAAATGATACCGCCGAAACAGAGCATCATCATTTGGATGATCACTGACATCTTAATGGGCTTGTCGCCATCTACGATGGTTCTGATTTCAGGCACCATCGCCACGATAACAATCACGACAATCGACAATAGAAAAATCAATACTGCATTACGAGCCGACGTTGGAAGCTTTTCATCCAAAGACGTCGCGGTGGTGCTTTCAATGCGCTTTTTCCACTCAGGATCTTTTAAACGAGCTTGATAATCAGGATCGTCATTCAACTCTTTGCCACGCTTTAAACTGTATAAAGAAAGTAAAAATGTGCCAAACAGCGTTGCAGGAACTGTCACCATCAAGATAGAAAGAAGTGTAATAGAATGTTGAACATCTGACAGTTGCGCGAGGTAATAGACCACTGCGGCAGAGATTGGCGAAGCCGTGATGGCTAATTGTGAAGCCACTGATGCCGCTGCCATTGGGCGCTCAGGACGAATCCCGTTCTTCAATGCGACATCACCAATGATAGGCATGATTGAGTATACCGCGTGGCCAGTGCCCAATAAGAACGTCATCGAGTACGTGACAAAAGGGGCTATCAATGTAACCCGTTTCGGGTTCTTTCTCAGCACCCTTTCTGCAACTTGCAGCATATATTTCAAGCCACCAGCCGCTTCGAGGATCGAAGCACAGGTCACAACCGCGAGGATGATCAGCATTACGGTAACGGGTGGAGACGTTGGCGGCATCTTGAAGACAAACACCTCGATCACCAGACCAATTCCAGAAACAACCCCTAAGCCAATACCGCCATACCGAGAACCGATATAAAGGACGACTAATAAAAATAAAAACTCGAAATACAACATAAGCAACCCTGCTAAAAATATGGACTAATGATATTTTGTCCCTAAGTCGCAACATTTACTTTTTGCTTGGTCACACTATGATTGCAAGCTTCTGCAAATTACTTTTTATCAGATTATGGTCACGCTACCAAGCCTGTTCGTTTATTAATTGTAATGGTGAGCTGAAGGTTTAACCGAAATTTGTTATCTATGATAATCAGTATTGTATCTGTTAGATCACGATGCTCTATAAAACACAAAACTCATAACCTAAGGATATTATTAAGGCGAAAACCAATTGCATTGCAAATCATTCAATGGCCTCCCCCATAGACAACTTGTAAGGTTTTGCTCAACACTCGCTCGCCTATCCCTGATACACTATGCCAAAATACTTCCCCTACCACGACACTAGATAAAGAACCACGAATATGAATTTTCAAGCGGCTATTTTTGATATGGATGGATTATTGCTCGATACAGAGCGACTTTGCATGCAGGTTTTTGAAGAAGCGTGTCGCGCGCAAGGCGTTCCTTTTTTGCAAGATGTTTACCTCAGAATCATTGGTTGTAACGCAAAAACCGTCGAACAGATTTTTCGAAATGGCTACGGTGAAGGCTTAGATTACCCAGCGCTGAACAAAGAATGGCGCACTCGCTACAGTGCAATCGTTAAGCACCAAGCCATTCCAGTAAAAGATGGCGTGATTGAGCTGCTTGAATGGCTAAAATCGAATGACATTCCAATCGCGGTGGCGACCTCCACTCAGCTTGATATCGCGAAGAAGAAGCTTGAGCTGGCTGGCCTAGATTCTTACTTCACCTCGTTAAGCACGGGTTGTGAAGTCACCAATGGTAAACCCCACCCAGAAATCTACCTGCTTGCGGCAAAGCGCCTAGGGGTTGCTCCGGAGACTTGCCTAGCGTTTGAAGATTCGAATAACGGTATTCGCGCATCAGTGGCAGCCAACATGATCAGTTTTCAGATCCCAGATTTGGTCGAGCCCTGTGAAGAAGTAAGAGCGCTTGGGCATACGATCAGCCCATCGCTGCATCATGTATTGGCGCTGCTGCAACAAGCCGCAGCATAAAAGCACATCACATCCAATAAAAACCAATATTAAACCGACTTACTGAGTCGGTTTTTTGTGGGTATTCCTTTTATAAAAGCTAAAAACGCACACTAGAAACGGTTACAGTCGATGTAAAACAGAGGCTAAGTGACAGGCAACATTGATAACGTCTAGAGATGGAGAAAAGGACGCGTGATTGAAAAATTTGAAAGTCAACTGCTTGATTTTGCACAACAAGAAATGACCCAAGATGCGGCGCACGACATCAGCCACATCAAGCGCGTCGTCAAAACTGCTAAGGTTTTATGTACTCAAGAACAAGCGAAGCTTGAAGTCGTTCTGCCTGCCGCTTACCTTCATGATTGTTTCACCTTTCCCAAGAACCACCCAGACCGAGCCCAAAGCTCGACAATGGCGGCAGACAAGGCGATCTCTTTCCTCAAATCCATTGAGTATCCTGCGCCTTATCTTGACGAGATTCATCATGCGATTGTCACTCACAGTTACAGCGCCAACATCGCGCCAGAAACCTTGGAAGCACAAATCGTCCAAGATGCCGATCGTCTCGATTCTCTCGGTGCGATAGGCATTGCTCGCTGCCTATACGTGGGCCAAAGCTTCGAGGCCGAGCTCTATAACCACGAAGACCCGTTCGCGAAGCAGCGTGACTTAGATGATCAACATTACAGCGTCGACCATTTCTACGTAAAGCTGTTCAAGCTCGCTGAAAGCATGAATACAGAATCCGCCAAGTTAGAAGCCAACAAGCGCACCGACTACATGCGTGGTTTTGTTGATAGGCTGGCCTCAGAAATTTAACAAGAAGAGCCGAACGTGAAAGAGTTCAATGATAAAACATGGCCCTTGTATCAGATGGCATTAAAGCTCTGCTAGCTTGTTTTAATTAACAGGCTTGTTTTAACAGAATCGTTTTAATTGCCAAATTTGACCCCATATCATTAAGCATTGGCTACACAGATGTAATTTGGAACCTCCAATGACCCAAGAAAAATTCGATACCATTTATCAACGTGCGGCTCACCGTAAAGGTGGAGCGGCCGAGCTCGAAAAGATTGTTCGTGCGCCCCTTTCCCAAGCCGAGTTATCGCAAATCACCGACGACCGTTGGCTAGCCGCCTTTACCGAAAAGGTATTCCAGTGTGGTATTTCATGGAATGTGGTGAGAAAGAAGTGGCCGCAATTTGAAGAAGTGTTCTTTGAATTCGACATCGAAAAGATGCTGATGCTGCCGAACGAGATGTGGGAGCAGAAAGCGCAAGACCCGCGCATTATTCGTCACCTTACTAAGGTGATGACCATCCCTGCCAATGCCACCATGATTCATAATGCCAAGCGTGACGCTGATTCGTTCTCACAAATGGTTGCCGACTGGCCATCAGAACGCATCACAGAACTTTGGGATTACCTGAAAAAACACGGCAAGCGATTAGGTGGCAACACGGGCGCTTACACCTTGCGTCAAATGGGTAAAGACACCTTCATCTTGTCCTCGGATGTTGAAGCGCACCTGCGCAGTACAGAGGTCGTCGATAGTGGTCGTAACACTAAGCGAGCACAACTCGCGGCAAGTAAGGCTTTCAACGAATGGCAGCAACAGTCGGGGCGTAGCCTGAGCGAAATCAGCCAGATAGTGGCATACAGTTGCGGCGATAATCGCGTTTAATTGAATTGAATATGGCTTAAAGCTAAAGATTGCAGACCGTTCCCTGCAAACTGCATGTTATAAATCATTAACAAATCAGGGCGCATCGCACTTTCATCCGGTGGTATTGTATAGATAACACAGTACAAAGTTTGATATCCAAATCCAAGACGTAAGTGTCTTACGCGTCTGTCGCATAGAAAGTATTGAACCCGTCCAGATTCGCCTTGCTTTTCAAGACCAGCTGTTAACTCAGCTGGTCTTTGTCTTTAATGCAAACAGATAAAGTGGCTGTGTGCTTTTTATTTCATAAATAGACGCAAAACTTAGCTATAAAATGCGTATACGATAATAAAATGGAACACGAAACCGACCAACACAGGTACAGATGTACGCTTAACCACATCAAAAGGGCTTAACTTCGCCCCGGTAGCTGAAGCAATGACAACCGCGGATACTGGAGACATCGCACGACCAATTGCGGACGCTTGTTGCATTGGCATTAACATTGCTGCCGTATTCGCTCCCATACTTGTTGCGATCGTTGGAATTAACTCAACAAACGCTAAGAATGGTGCATTACCTGACCCCATAATGACTGCCGCCATTAAAGTGACAACAGCAAAAACCAAAGTCATAGCGACACTTGGCAAACCAACCGATTGAGCAAGCATGATTAAGTTAGAAATCGCACCAGTCGCTTGAATACCATACGCAAAAACACCCGCAGCGACTAATAAAACGACGACGCTGCTAAACGCACTTCCCATCCCTTTCGAAAAGACTCCAAAGCCATCAAAAACAGCCTTTAAGCTTTTTTTCGTTATGCATTCGCACAGCATGGCGATAAACATAGAGACGAAGACTATCGTCGTTACGTCCATATTAATCGTTGAAACAACCAATTTAGAGAAAGCGATCGCCATCATTATAGGGAGTAGAGGCAACATAACATAATAGCTCGGCGCAGATCCTTCCACTTTTGAGTCCGCCATTGCTGTCGCTTCAAACTGCTCGGGGTGTTTTTTGTCGACATGCGTTTGCCAAATAACATGCATAATACCAATAACGACCATTGTCGCTATGGATGTTGGCGCTTGATAATGAGAAACGTAACTCATTAAATCCATTCCTAGCGCCTCACTAGCACGGATAGCATCGACACCAGTTGGCGTAAAACTTACCGCCAATGAGCTAGCAATAACAGCCGCAGCACTACCACGAGAAAGCCCTAAACCCAACATAACAGGAAACAAAGTACCCATTAACAACACGCCTAATCCCGTTGCTGATGGTATCGCGAGCTGAAGGATACTCGCCATACAATAAGCGAAAAAGAGCATGATATTTTTGTTTTTAATGCGACTTAATGGTTTGGTGGCTAAACGAACGACAACATCATTCGCTCCTATATGGCTCATATAATCAGCAAAACCGACTAATGCCATGATCATTAAACCCAACGAACCAGCACGGTATCCCATTAAAAATTGAACGTATTTAAACGGCTCAAATCCTGAAAAGTTTGTTGATGCTACAGAAGCTGGTAGCATCGGTCCCCAGCCAAATATCCCTGTGGCAAAGATTAAAACTATTCCTGACATTAATAAGGTAGGCTCTGCTCGATACCCTTTTAAAATCATTCTGGCAACAATAACAACAATAATAAGAACTAATATTAACTGAGCCATATTTATAAACCTTCATGCTCTGTCAAGTTAATAATAATGCTCTTAACCACATTACTTGCCGCCACGAGTGATGGAACCGGCAAATATTCAAATATCGAATGGAAGTTGTGAGCACCAGTAAATATATTCGGACATGGTAACCCCTTTTCTGAAAGCACAGCCCCATCATAACCGCCACGCATAGGGATCACTTTTGGTTCTATACCATTCTCTTTATAGGCCGTCATTGCGAGATCAACAGGCAACATAGAATCTTTTAGATAATTGTGCACATTGCTATAACGATCCGTCAATTCAAGAACAGCTCTATTATTGTTCCTTTCATTGAATATTCTAACTTGTTCCGCAATAAAGGCTTTACGATACGCATAGCCTTCTTCCGTAAAGTCGCGAATATCCATATTAAGAACCGTTTTCGCTGAGTTACCTACCAGTTTTTTCATCCAATAGTAACCTTCGCGCCCCTCAGTATGCTCTGGCGTTTCTTTTGCTGGGAATTGGGTCATAAATGAATTGGCCAACAGTAAAGAGTTGATCAAATTACCTTTTGAGTTCATAGGGTGCGCAGATTGTCCTGTGAATGTAACCACGGCATTACCTGCGTTCCAGTTTTCACAAACAAACTCACCAATTCCACAACAATCGAGTGTGTAAGCAAAATCGGCACCAAACTCATTCACATCAAATGCATTTGCTCCAAGAAGCCCTTGCTCTTCATCAGGAACAAAACCTACCTTTACCGTCCCGTGTTCGACGTCTTGATTCTCTTTAAAAAACTGCAACGCATTTAAAATAGCAGCGATAGCGGCTTTATCATCGGCACCGAGTAATGATTGCCCGTCACTCACGATGATTTCTTGCCCAATATAATTTGCGAGTTCAGGCTGTTCTGCTAAAGAGAGAATTGGGCCTGTCGATAATGGAATGTCTCCGCCCTGATAATGAACCACTTCTGCATGCGTGTCTTCAGTGCGTTCTGAGCTAGTATCAAGATGCCCAAAGAAAGCAACGGTTGGTAATTTTTTTTCAGAGTTAGAGGGTAAAGTAGCGGTCAGAATAGCGGTATCTCGAAGAATGATATCAACACAACCTAGCTCTTCTAATTGCTTTTTAACCAAACACGCTAATTCATATTGTCCAGTGCTTGAAGGCATGATGCCTGCGGCACCGTTTGCTTGGTTTGTGGTTGTATTAATCTCTGTGTAACCTAAAAAGCGCTCCACTATATTCATTGTTTAAATCCAAGTTTTAATAAAACGAAGATATTACAATTTTTACCACTTGATTGAGTGACTATTATCTCAATAAACCTAATCTAAAAGTAATAATTTAACTTTCAAAAATAGCTATACCCAACTCGAGATTTTGAATGTTTAAATATTGTTTTTTATTTGAAAATAAAATGAATCAATTACTCAATGTATATTGT
>NZ_JAKJSY010000016.1:0-76444 GCF_050337445.1 Vibrio minamisatsumaniensis
CCAAACTTATTGTAAGCATCGACGGTTGTCATGCCATTTTGCAAGGCTAGAAGGACTTGATTCTCTCCTTCTGCTTTTTCAAAAGCCCCTTTAAAAGCCTCAACTTCAACGTCTTTCGGCACAACAAGTATTCCATCTCTATCACCAAAAAGAATATCACCATCATTAATCAACACTCCATCGACTTCAATTGGGATGCGCCAGTCAATCACCTTCCCCCTCACACCTTGATCTTGAGCGTAACTACCAAAAGAAGCGATGGGGAAATTAAGATGTTCAATCTCGTTAGTATCACGATGGAAGCCATGTACAATAGCACCGGCTGCGCCACATTGAATCGCTCTTGTCGACATTAATCCTCCCCAAAGAGCATATCGATGTGAGCTGCCAGAACAGATATACACTTCATTTTCTTTTAAGTCATCCAACGCCTCAAACATACGTCCAAATGGCTTATTTGAAAGGGCTGAGTGCCCTTTATGATCACCAAAAAAATCAGCTTCTAGCACTGTCATAGCACGACCAATAATGACCATGTCATTACGTAACGGTTTTAAGTTCGGTGACAAAAATTGGTGCTGATATCCCAGTTGATCCAGAATATCCCCCACTAGAGCAACAAATAGTTTATCTTTTGCTAATTGGAAAAGTTCCTGATCATTGTTCCACTGTACAGTCATTTTTATTCCTTAATCTTTTCGGTAGAAATAGAATACTCAATATTAAAAGGGACATCTTTTTGTAAGCCCACCAAACCAAACTTTTCATCTGATTTAGGTCTGGACCGCTTAAAGCTGTCCAGGACAATTACAAAAAATCCTTGTTGTAGAGTAAAACTGTTGAGCCACCATCAATACGAACAACTTGACCAGTAATAGTTTGTGCCAGATCAGACATCAAAAAAGAAGCCAAGTAGCCACATTCTTGTGTAGTCACCTCTCGCTCGATACATTGCTGACTTCTTGAGTGCTCTTTTACCCATTCAACAGGGTCATCTGACCAAGTCGCAATCAACTCATAATTTTGATCTGAATGAACATAACCAGGGGCAATCGCATTTACCCTAATACCTTGGCTACCATAATCAATAGACATACCTCTAGTTAAAGCTTCAACCCCGCCTTTTGCTGACGCATAAATGGCATATCTGGGTATGGTAGAGTGAGCATGAACAGAAGAAATATTGACAATGCTTCCTTGAATACCATGATTCAGACACTGATGAACAAAGTACTTTGACAATCGCCAAACGGCTTTGAGGTCTACATCAAACAAGTCGGTAAATTCGGTCTCCTCGACCTCATGTGCAGGTTTGCTTAATCCAATTCCAGCATTGTTAACCAAACAATGCAGTAGCATGCCTCTGGCTTCGAAACCTGAAAACAAGTTTTTAGCAAACTCTTCATCTCTCAGATCACCAGCGACAAAGTCGGCTTCTGGATATTTTGCTTTTAACTCATCAGTGAACATATCTTCATTCATATCGTGAATAATCACGTGCGCACCTGCTTGGTAGGCCACATTAGCAATACCGGAACCAACTCCGGTACCCGCCGCACCGGTTATTAGAATATTTTTCCCTTGTAATTCAATCATTTGAACCCCCCCCCACTGAAGACTCAGTGCGATTTTTTGCATCATAACGTTCATTGAAATAACACTCGATCTCTTCGAGGGTCTTGCCTTTTGTTTCTGGCATGATGAATTTTGCGATGGCAAAATAAACCAGACAGAAAACTGCACAGAGCACAAATGTGAAGCCGAAACTGATAGTTTGGCCGAGGTATAAGAATAAACCAGAGAACGTAGAAGCCGCTAGTGCGTTGAGGGCTAATGCTAATGCCATACCATTAGAGCGCACCGCGCTAGGCAGTAATTCTGATAACGCCAACCAAACGCATACCCCAGGACCAATTGCGAAGAAAACAACGAACATCATGATTGAACCAATGACAACCAATGATTGACTACCGCCTGACGACATTCCAAAAAATGCCGCGGCCGCCACCAAGAGAGATAGGGCTGCACCAAGTGTCCCTATGCTTAATAGTGGCTTACGACCCAATTTGTCCACCAAAACCATCCCAACAATCGTCGCGCCAAAGTTCATCACTGTGATCCAAATTGAACCAATAATTGCGATCATGTTGGAGCTAGAACCCGACTCTTTTAGAATAACAGCACTAAACTGCAGAATAGGGGCTATACCAGTAAGTTGATTCAATATTGCGATACTAATAGCAATAAATAATGGGAATGTATAACGAGGATTTAGCAACGCTTTGAAAGATGTTTTTTCTTTAGTATTATTTGATGCAGTGACAATTGCCTCATATTCACTTTCGACTTCAGATCTCACGCGACAGCTTTTTAAAGCTTCTTTGACTTTTGATAACTGACCTTTTTGTGCCAACCAGCGTGGCGATTCCGGGATGAATAAACAACCTACACCAAACACAACCGCAGGATACGCACAGGAAAGGAACATTGAACGCCAATCACCATCACCTTGAGCATAGAAATAACCGACTAAGGCAGAGATCAGTATGCCAGCTGTTAGCATTAGTTGAAATGTGGCAGTGCTGCGTCCACGTATAGCAGTAGGAGTAACTTCGGCTAGATACAGCGGAATAACCAAAGTCATAGTGCCCACACCTAACCCTTGACCAATACGACCTAGAAGCAAAGATGTATAGCTCTCTGCATGAACCAAAAAAGCTACGCCGATGAGAAATATTACAGTACCAACAAACATCATCGGTTTTCGGCCGAATTTATCTGCAAGGGGACCCGACACAAAAATAGCGATGACACCTCCACCAAATACGGCGGAAGCAATAACAGACAATTGCGCATCAGTCATTGGAATATCAACGCCAATATATAGCATCGCGGCATTAATAATACCGAGATCATATCCGTATAACGCTCCGGCCATTGCTGCGGTGGCAACGACCAATATCATTCTTACTCTTATATTATTCATAATGAAATTATCCTTAATTTAATTCTTTCATATCTTTGATAATTTGGCGGAGTTCAGCGATTATGATGTTCAATATTTGCTTTCCTTTTTCATAATTCGCATAACTAGGGTCTCCAAATACACCATTACCTGTTTGCTTCTTAATATCCTGAACGACCACCGCTTTTGATCCTCTCAACATATCGGCAGATGACCAATCAGGGTAGTTTGATTGAATTGTTCGGTTTCCTCCCACTAGAGAAAGCTCCCTTTGATAGAACCTTGCATCAATGTATTCAATCAATGAGGTTTCAAATTCTCCTGCATGTCCTATACCACCAAAACCACTTTCATTTAGTTCAAGTAATTGTTCTGCTCCGAGCTTCCACCATGAAGTGTGAATGATGTTGTTGTCGTGATATTTGTGCCCTAACATCTCACACACCACGCTAATCGATGCTTGGTTTCCACCATGGGTATTTAAGACCAGAATATTTTTGAACCCATGAGAAATCACTGACTCAAGAATATCTCGATAGAGTCCTATTAACGTTTTGTGTCTCAAAGATAAGGTGCCGCAAAATTTCATATGGTGCTGGGAGTATCCAACACTCATTGTGGGAAGTATCAGCACGTCTTCCTTGAGTTCGTTCTCAATACATTCTGATATGTGAGATGCAATAAGCGTATCGGTAACCAGAGGTAAATGTTTTCCGTGTTGCTCTATTGCCCCCGTAAGCAAAACAACCGGAGTACATTTGTCAGTTTGTGATAACGCTTCACTAGATAAATTCGACCAGTACATAATTTATTTCCTATTCTGGTAACATTGCCCACATTTCAACTTCTACTTTGAGTGTCATCAGTAACTCTGTCTGCACTGCGGTTCGGGCAGGATAGGGCTTGGACATCCACCCTATATAGACTTGGTTAAATGCATCCCAATCATTAAGGTCACGCAAGTAGACATTGACCTTAAATACATCTTCCAAACCAGCACCAGCTTGCGCGAGTTGTTGTTGGCAGTTTTTGAGAGTCAACGTCGTTTGCTCTTCAATGGTATTTCCAACAACATCACCAGCTAGATTTATGGCCGCTTGTCCAGAAATGACAACAAGTTTACTTCCTGTTACTTCTATTACTGGGCTATATGGACCAGCAGTGACATGCTGACGTACGCCAACGGGTGTATGTTTGCATCTTTGTCTTTCATCATTTGGCATATAGCCAGTAAAACCAGTCACCTTCCATGTCCCCGAAGATTTTGATAAGTAATATAAGGTTTTCCATATTAGTGGTATATCATCCCCCTCAATGAGAGATATTTTCCCATTAAATTTTTTATGAGCGATCGCTATATTTCCTGTAATTTCAATATCACTTAATTTTTGCGATTCAAAAAGTTCAACTGCCGGATCATTCTTACAATTTTCTAATTTAAATTCTGCACGCTGCCTTAACCATTCATCACGATATTGTGATAGTTTATGATATTTAACTTTCCAGTCATCTGAATTTGATGACTTAAATGCATCAATTCCATAGAAACTAAATTCATCAAAGTCAGGCTCAGTTATTGACCAATCATTAGCGACAAATGCGGCTATATCTCTAAGAATTAATATTTCCCATATTTTATGTCTATCAAAGTCATTATCTATATCATATGGATTTTTAAACATATATCTCTCCTTAAACTTTCCAAGAATGTATCTTATATTTATTTAACGCATCAAAATCTAGCGATACACCAAGTCCTGGGCCTTGAGGTACGTATGCTTTCCCATCTTTTATATTTAATGACTCCGATAGTAAGTCATGCTCTCTTATCATGGTTCCAAATATATCTGAAGGCATAGTGCAGGATTTCGCAGCTGCAACAGAGTGAACATACATAGACTCAAGAATGCCAAGGTCTACTTCAGAGCCATGCCAACAGTTCATGTTTGCGACATCAGCAATGGCATCTAGCTTCCTGAAATTCGCAAGACCACAGTTAAAATTGAAGCCATCAACCGCATTATGTGCAATCGCATTAATAGCATCATATGGACGTTGACCAAAGTATACATATGGTAATGACACATGCATAAAAATAGGAATGTTAGTCATTATTCTCAGTTTTTCATATTCAAGCAATTGCCATCTCGGAATCGGGTCTTCAAGGCAGAGAACATTCCCAACCTCTTCTAAGGATGGAATTATCCTTTTAACATTAGCAAGATTTTCCCACCTTTCATTTGGATCAAGAATTATAGACATATTGGGAGCAGCATGGGCAACCTCTTGACACCACCCTGCGATGTCGTCAGATAGATCACATTTGAATTTGAATGTCTCAAATCCCTGTGAAGCAAAGTGCGTAGCCAGTTCACCTATTTCACCCTTTACTCTGTGACCAGTCCATGCTCCCACCTTAATACTCTCTTGAACCTGCCCTCCAAGTAGATCAACAACTCTGATTCCCAAAGATTTGGCGTATGCGTCCCAAATACAACATTCAAAACCATCATATTCTCGACACCAACTTATCGGCAGTTCTTGCAAAGACATATCTTCCAAAGATTTCCCAATTAGCAAATGTGCAATGTCATTGACTGTTTGCCTGTCTGCATCTCGATAAAACTCACCTAAACCGACCACACCATTATCAAGTTGCATCTCTACAACCAGCTTTGTCATCTCATCAAACTGTTTACTCCAACCAACTTGACCAGCCACTGGAAGTTTGTGTAACGGTTTGTTCAACGAAGGAGAATTAACAGTGTTGCTTTTAGCAGGGACCATAACCTCAGTAAATTTAAAACTGTGGATTGTTAGCTCTTTTTTCATTTGCTTACCTCATAAATGGTTTAGATTCATTATTGTTTGAAAATCAATCAATCTACATGTAAGCTGCACTAAAACATGGACGATTTGGCATTGACAAGTTCACATAATCAACATTACCTTTTTATTAGCTATACTTATCAGCCATTTACACACAAAGGAGTAAAACAGAACATTGATATATAACCCGAAGAGCATCACATTCTTTAACCAGTATTTTTATGAACAAAACTTAACTTTTTTCGGGATCCGTTTATTGGGCTGTGGTCATTACGACACACAATTGTTCAAGCAAATCGATCGTAAAAGAACCTTAGAAAGTTACGCCATAGTATTGTTATTAAATGGCACTGGAAATTTCGAGAGCCAGAACAAAAGCAAAACTAAAATTGAGCCTGGCAACGCCCTATTTCTATTTCCTGGTGAATGGCATCAATATACATCTGATAAAAACTCTGGGTGGGAAGAACTATGGATAACTTTCTCTGGTTCGACAGTTGATAATTTGCTAGAGCATGGGGATATAAAAAAATCTCAACCAATATATAAATTAAGTGATATGTCTTTGGTATATAACAAACTTACTGAAATACTTAGTGCCGCTTATTTAAACAATCATCGTCAACTTATGTCTGTATCGAGTAAAATCTATGAAATAATGAGCATCCTCGAAACGCCAGATTTTAGCTCATCGGAAACCATGAAAGAAGCAATATCTAAAAGAGTAATTCAAATGAAAATCGCACCAGAAATTAATTATGATTTCAGATCTATGGCTGAAGATATGGGTATTTCTTATGAGTTTCTTAGAAAGAGCATTACAATACATACAGGGCTACCACCTCAAACTCTATTAAATTCAATAAGAATCAGTTCTTCGATTCAATATTTGCTTGAAGGTAGAACTATTGGAGAGGTCTCATCATTGGTTGGTATAAATGACCAGTTTTACTTTTCTCGTCTGTTTAAAAAGGTTATTGGTGTATCGCCTAAAAAATACCAACTGTTCCATAGTCAACGATGAATGATACGGAAGCTGGCGTTGTTGATCAAATCGGTTTAAAGACCAACGACGCCATATGTGACTCGCCGTTAGTTTCGAACAGGCATACCTAGTCCTATGACTTTGTTTATAGCTTTGCCATTCGCCATGATTTCTCCCACTTGAGCGTTATAACATCTCAAGCTCAATTTACCGCTGGTTAGTCCTTTATATCGAGACATTGCGGTCTCAGATATTGAGCGATAGTGATAACCCGACTCAGATTTCCACTCCGCTATTGTTCCGTTTTTCAAAGCCTTTACTGCTTCATTTCTGGGATGCCCTTCTTCCCAAAGCGCCGCATTCTTTCGAGGCGGTATCAACGGAGTACTGCCCTTATTTTGCAGGGTCTCATAGCAACTTTTTGTGTCATACGCTCCATCGGCAGATACGGTATCTACCTTTCTACGTAAAGGGTTGAGTAATGTTGGCAGCACTTCGCTATCGCCAACACTTACAAGACTGACTTCTGCACTAATGGCCTCATGAGTTTCTACATCAACGGCTAAGTGCAGTTTGCGCCAAGTTCTGCGTTTTTCGGCGCCGTGCTTTTTCACCTTCCACTCACCTTCGCCAAAGACTTTGAGACCAGTCGAGTCAATAGCGATATGGCGAATAGCTCCTCTGGATTTGTTACGATATTTGACCTGAACTGTCTTCGAGCGTTTGCTGATACACGTGTAGTCAGGGGGCGTCAGTGGAACCTCCAGTAGCTCAAAGATAGAGTCGATAAAACCTTGAAGAGCCCGCAATGGTAGAGAGAATACCCCCTCTTAATCATCAATGCAGTTTCAATCGCTGTATCAGAGTACTGGAAGCCTCTACCACGCTTACCATGATGGGCTTTGCATCGCCATGCATCTACGGCTGAATCATCTATCCAGAACGTAACCGAACCCCGTTTGCACAGAGCCTTATTGTACTCCGCCCAGTTAGTTATCTTCTTTTTTGCCTTACCCATGTCACCACCGCTCTAACCATCATAAAGGATCAGATCGCAAGACTCGAAAAAGGTTCAACTGATTTAGGCAACAACGCCTGTTACAAGCTATATGTGGTTAAATATCAGTCAATACAACGGAAAAGATATTCAAAATATGAAAGGAATAATATTTGATGACTTAAGCCAAACTGATATTGATGAAGCTCAATTCAGATCAATAGAATGTGTCGAATCCCTGTATGAACACTGCAATTGGTAATTTTTGGTACGCAATCAGAACTATGCTGTAATGGTTTATACTCGCGGCTGTTTCCATAGCTCGAAAATAAAAACATTCCCTTCGTTAATATCCGAGGCTACGGTGATGAGAATGAGAATTTAAATTTTTACTTAGTTATAGCACGCACACTAGGAATGAGTGTTCGATAGGCAAAGTGTGAGCTTTACTCTCAGTTACGTTTCCGTTGTATTTTTCTCTCCCTATATTTTCACTAAATGTTTGAACTTCCCATATCATAACGCTCGACTCAACTGACGCCTAAAGAAAGGCCCTTCACCAACCGCACACACTATTCCTTTCAATATCAAAACACGCAATCTATAACAAAGAAAAGTATCACCGACTTGCCCTACATAATCGCCAAGTACACGGCCAATGGCTTCTGCTGCAACACAAACTCGTAACCCAATCGCGGAAAGAAGTGCCTCATCAAAAAACGTCTCATCATGGGATACAATTGCGGAACCGTTCCAAGTTCGAACCATATTCCTGCACACAAGAATACTATCCCATTCTTTTGCTAATTTAGCTTGCTGAAAGATATCAATAGGCACCGGAATGATGGAGGTAAGCTCTTTAGTTGAACAGGCTCCAACGATTGGTATGGTGCCTTTATCCAACTGACCTGTCGTTACATCGGCTAAAAATAAACTGTGTTCCGGCAATACTGAGCACAGTAATCGCAACATTAATTGCTCATCCACTGACTGACCAACCCAAACAACATAATCGCCATCGCGTTCGAGATCCTGATAGCTCTGCAATATGGGCAGTCCTATATGGTCGGATAACCATGGCCATAAATCTGGCTCATTAATAAGACTACATACCCTCCTAAACCAATTGCTACGTAGAGCACCTCCCTGCACAGTACCATAATTCATTAGAGGGCCATAAGCCAACGGGTCACACAGCTCTACCACCCGCTTCTTTTCATCTGGTGCAAGAAGATAATTCAAAATGCCAGCAGATGCGCCTCCCACAACAAAATGAGTAATCTTACGAGTGGTCATTATTAAACTCACTTTGAATATCAGCACATCGTCTCTGTATTCTCATTCATCGCTCCTTGTCAGCTTAATCAGTTATCGAGCTCCAAAACCTTAGAATTCATCACTAGAACCACGCTATTGTGTCTACTCCACTGTTAGACGAATAAATATACGTAGGAACGCAATATTTACCACTTTTTATCAAGATCTTCTGCATACAGCAGTATTGCCCTTTGGTATTCTCTTATTGACTGATTGTCAGTTGTCGATACCAACAAATTAAGAAGCAAAGCGGTTGCCTCCTTATGTCTGCCTAAGTTATATAAACACATCGCATAAAAAGGCTGAGCTTCTAAATTATTTGGGAACTCGGTAATCGTTTGTTGAAAGTAATCCAGCGCATCTTCATAACAACCGAGGCTTCTGTAAGTACTCGCTAAACCAAACAATGCATCAAATCGCTCGTTCGGTGAAAGCGGGCCCTTTAATGCTAACCGGTAATGTTCTATAGCTTGTTGTTCCTTACCTTCGTTATCGTAGGACCAAGCAATATTCAAATGCGCGGAAGCAGCATAGGAAGAACTAGCTAACACCGTGCGTAATAACCGTCGAGACTCTTTATAATCCCCATTCTTTCTTAGCAAGATGGCTTCATCTATTCTTGTTCTCATGCGTGTATTGCCTCCCATAAATTATGTTACAATTTCTAGAACGCTATCCGCCTCATCTCAATTTAGGCATCAACTAACCAAACAAGTAGCAAGGTTATGTACATTAGATTTATTGCTAGTAGAAATGAGGAAAAGCATTTGCAGCATACTCATGGCATCATTACACAGGCGAGAATAATGCTCGAGGAAGAGTTAATACTTCATGAGTATCATAGAGAACATATCGAAGAAATATTTTCTCAACTTAATTCCTCTTTACCCTGTCCACCATTTGAAGAAAAATCATGGCCACGAAATGCAATTTCTTGGTTTTTAGACTCTAGTACCCAATACATATCGTTCATGTACGAGTTAAAGTACATATTAGAGGAGTATGATACCAAGGTCTCAGTATTACAATATTCGGATATAGGTACGATTTTATATAGAGATGATTTTCAAGTAGTGGCTAAGTCTAGCTTACTATAGCCCCAATATTCACATCCATAACGCGTCAATTATTGCGAAGCACATACGTTAAAATGAAAACTGCAACCCAAGCTCATAGCTCACTTCTGCTTTCTCACGCTCTGCATATTCTAAATTTGCAACTAAACCAAACACTGAGCCGAATTGAAAGACATTATTCCATTTAAACTCATCTCTTGCTAAATCCAAGAAGTCATGCTGATAGGAGACACCCATCAGCCAATGATTAGCTATTTGTTTTCTAACCATCGCTTGACAGTATGTTCCACGCTCGGAATATGGTGAACTGTAATCACTATCTGCACGATAGTTTACTGCTCCACAGGATAAAGAGCTTGCCATTGCCCCTCCCAAACGCCCAATGAGTCCTCCGCCGGCTTGCCAACTATCTACCTCCGAACTAAATCGAGTGAGAAAATCTGCTTTTCCTTCGATGAATACATAGTCGAAAACTTGAGCGCTGACATCTAAGTATAACCCTCCCATCGTCTTATTCTCTGTATTGTCATACTTATCGTTAAGGTAAGGTTTTAACGCTCCTGACTTAAAACTAGCTCCTTTATAACCAAATCCTATATGAGAAAAATTATCGACAATCTCACTTGATGCAAAGCTTGAACACGAAACTAACAACATCAGAGGAACAACTTTAGTTATCATAATACGATACCCTCTAGTACTTTTTGAAATAAACACTTACCCCATACGTTGCATATTGGAGGCAATGTGCGGAAATAAATCGTAACAAATTAATATGTAACACCCAATAAATTTAAACGCAAACTATGCGATGTATTCACATTTCCATCGTTGTCTTAAAGCATGTTTAGTTTCCAGTGCCAATCCTATCTAGGCTGTCATACCAATTCAAAACATGGCTAGTCAGCATTTCCTCCGTAAAAGCGTTACTCGTAGACAGCAGCCACTTCAAGGTTCCATAGACGATATAGTCTGAATACATGGGCGTATCGCCCGATAAATATCGCGTCTTAGCTAAATAAGATTCCAGTACTCTCATTTTTTTGAGTAAGTCGGCCTTTGCTAACTCTTGGTTGTAGCTTTGTACATTTTCTAAGCTGTCCTGAAAGTGTTTCTCTCTAGAGGAACGAAAGTAATCTTTATCGCGCTCTTTTAGCTTGCAGTAAATGTCGAAGATGGCGATTTTGGCGATGTCCGAATGTAATGATGCTGCCCACTCATGGAAAAAAAGTGCCATTAAACGCCCTTTTTCACCGCCAAATAATGAAGGTGATTCAGGGTAGTGGGCCTCGAGATAATCAGCGATGTTAAACGAATCAGAGAGCACTGTTTCACCATCTTTGATAGCGGGGAGCGTAGAAAACTGCGCCTTAAACTGAGCCTGAATGTCGACAAAAGAGAGGTCTGAGGTGTCAAACGCGATATTTTTGTGTATCAAGCACATTTTCGTTCGCCAACAATAAGGACTGAATTTTAAGCCATCGTCCCCACACAGTTCGTAAAAAGTGATCATAGGTGTTTTACTCCAAGAGTTGCTAAATAGGTGTAAGGGTTGTGCTTTGCACAGTATGTTCGATCTTGATCGCGGTTCTTAGTCGAGATTAAGTGGGTTCTTTAACTGCTAGAATACCTGCGGCTCCCAGCAGTAAAGCACCACTTCCTCTGGTCACAGCGGTAAGAGATAGTCGGCTCGCATCAACAATCCGCCTGGCCGAAAACGCATAAAACATCACTAAGCTGAAATCAAGCAATGCCATGGTTGGGCACATCACTAATAGTTGAGGGAATACGGGTAAGTCGGGGTTGATGAATTGCGGGAAAAAAGCCGAGAAGAATAGGATGGCTTTGGGATTGCCTGCCGCGACTAAAAAGCCAGAGTAAAACAACTTTTTGTTTGAGGCCTGTAAATCTGAGTTGTTAAGGTTTAAGTGCTCAACTTGTGCTGGTTTAGCGAGGAGCATTTTTAGCCCCATGTAAACCAAGGTGATCACACCAAAGACTTTGATGACAGTAAATGCCACTACCGAATTGGCAAGGATGACACCTAAACCCAAGGCGACTAACACCATTTGAATAAAGTTAGCTGAGATGTCGCCAAGGGCGGTATATAGCACGCGTTTGTGCCCATATCTCAGAGCATGTGCAATACCTAAAAATATACTAGGCCCTGGTGTCGCGGTAAGAATGAGCGATGCCACGACAAAGCCGAGCCAAAGGTTAAAGTCCATTTTTTATCCTTAATTTTTCGTTTAACACTGCAAATCATATCGCTACAGATACACTACCATACCCGCGATTACTCCAACCACATATTGAACAGCGACATGACACCCATATTGTTGGTTTCGGTACCATACAGATTGTCTGCGCGAGTGACGGTGAAATGATTGCGCCACAGAGGACAATAATAATAGTTCTGGATAAGCCAATCCTCCGCTCGATACAGCTTGTGCAGAAACTCCTCACTGTCGTTACTTTCCTGCATGAGCATATCAATAAAGGTTAATAGGCTTTGTTTTCCACGTTCAGGCAAACATAGGCTAAACACATTGCCGCAAAGTAGCCATTCGTAATACTGAAACGTCAGGTCGTCGCCAAATACGTAACAGTCGTAGGAGACATCAACAGCCACATCTTGAGACTGTCCTTGAAGACATACCTGCCAAATAACCCCTTTTTGAGACAACGCATCAAGCAAAGGTTGCAACTCCCTCATATGACTGTCTATCACTTCAATGACCACCGGACGAGCTGGCAGTTTCATGTCGTGATTGAACAAGTGAAATCCCTTATCTTGATGGCAATCCATCACGCTGTTCGCTGCTCTTTTCTGGCTATCAAGTGTAAAGCGTCGACTATGATGAACAAGCCAAGCTCTTTCTTGAGCGGACAAGGCGTTTGCATGATGATGAAACTGCAAAACAGTACACCCACTGCGATCGACTTTTTGTGGCTGAGCGGGTTGAGATTCGCAATAGAGCGGTTCTGCCACGTGCATAGGCATTTGAGGTTGGGCATCGCTACACCAAAACTCTACTCGTTCAATATGGCCACCAAAACCAAAATAGTGGTTGTTGCGAACTAAACTCCAATATTGTTTTTCCAGATTTTCGACCCGATATGCTCCACACCCGATAGGTTTTGAAGCCTGATAATCAAAAATTGCACTGTGTGAGTCGGCTAACAAATGCAGGAAAACGGGGTCAGATTGACGCATAGAAAAAATTACCCACTGTTTATCTATGTCAATACGCTCTACATGGCGAAATAGAATTTGATATGGGTGCGGCGTGTTGAGACGCATCTCGATATTTTTTTTGACCAGCTCCGGTGTCAGCGCTTCTCCATTGTGCATCATGATGTCATTGCGGATGCGAAGACGGATTTGCTTGTCGCTGAAATGAAATTGGTGTGCGATGTGAGGCACAATATCATTTTGAACGTGGTCATAGCGGACTAAGGTGTCGAACACACTTTCGATCAATAAAATAGAACGAGCGGACTGTGCCAAATGTGGACGCCATTCAGGCAGCATATATGGCACTAAATACATTAAAGTGTTCTGCTTTTTCAGTTCCTGCTGCGCGTCCCCTAACCAGAGAGGTATGTGATCTTGAAATAGGCGGACTTCGCCAAATTGAGTGGCTAGCCGAAATGCCTGATTCATTCTGCCAGACCGAGCCATCTGCTCTAGCTGAGTCAGCAGTGAGGCCTCAAAACTCTTGAGTAGTGTCAGTTTAGAGCGGTGGCCACGTCCCTGACCCGAAGCCCAATGGATAAGCCCAAAACTCTCGAAAGCAGCCATTAGCTTACTCACGTACCTTTCTGAACAGACCAGAATTTCAGCAAGGGTGACGATATCGACATCATAAGTTTCATTGCGAGAAAAATGTTTCTCGAGTTGCTTTAAGCGTTGTAGATGACTCGTGGACAACAACTGAGAACCTACCATGTCAACCTCAAAATTATCTTCATTAGAAACGACGGCTCACTCTGTGACTTGGCGACATAACATAAAATAGTGTGTTTATGATCTCGCAGGCCGAGATTAATAGATATGGACTATCTGGCCGACTATGAATCCCACCAAGAAAACTATACCAGACAAACGAGGACGGCTTTGAGCTTGTATCACTGTCATCGTTTGAGGTGGTTCCGGTAAGTACTGTTTCGCGTTTAAAGTATAGAAGGTGTAGTCTAATGGATTCATGGTTCACTCACACAGTTGGGATCATGTCGCTATTATCAGGTAACAAACCCGAAGTAATAACGTTCTCTTTAATGTGAATAGTTCACCTTTTAATTAATAAATGAAGGCTCTATTTTTCATCTGCCACCAAACCAACTAATTCAATAAACACGCAGAGGCAGATCAATCCCAGTCACATTCAATATTAGCAATCGACGCTACATCTTCATCAAAGCAAACGTAGGCCGGCTTGCCAACATGGGGCTAAAAGGTTACGTAACTCGCTTTCAAATCCTCTTTTTGAAATAACATTCGAGACTTGCAACTCTCTGCTATCGGTTAAAACCGCTTTTACACGTCGATTAAACCAGCTCACATACATAGAAGTTGATTATAATCGGACAAGAAGGCACAGTGCTCTTGGGTATCCAAGCCCAGTTAACTTTAAAAATCAAAATGTCGCTTAATGAAGTGTCCAGTATTGCTGGTGCAGATCAGTTTGTACTAACTTTGGGTACTAAACATGCACTACTTACACATCTCAAAATCTGGAATTTGGCAATTCCGATATCAAATATCTCCAACTAATCGGGCTTTGTTTGAACAAACAATTAACGCCCCCCCTATCGCAGCTTTCATAGCTAAAACAATCCATTCAGCTCATCAACAATTTTGGCTTACAAGTAATGAGTAATAATTTACTCACAAAGAGTCTCACCACACACTAATGAGTAAATAATCACTCACAACTTGCAAAAAAACGACTTTACGAGTAAAGTTTTACTCATTGATAAGTAGAGGTGTTATCGATGGAAGAACTAACCGTACAAGCTTTTATCAGAGGTGAATGGATAGATATTGGTATCATCTCACTCCCTAAAAGTAGCCAATATAATTTCCGAGAAACTGAACTCAACTACCTCAGCGACTATGCGCTAGAACATCACGATAAAGATGACTTTCACGCTGTTTCACTAAACCATCCTGTCTCATTCTTTTTTGATGACATGGGTAAACCTGGATGGTTAAAGTTTCTAGACGATATTATGCCTAGTGGTGCTAGTAGACGATACTGGGTCAAACACCTAGATATTGAAGATCTTAGTTCTGATGAACAAGACTATGTTTTGCTCAAGTTTGGCACAATGTCGCCTATTGGTAACTTAAGAATAAAAGACTCTCTTCCTGAGCGCTACAAAGTAGCAGACAACCTCTACTTCTCTGTTGATGATGTTAAAAATCGAGCCGGTGATTTCCTCGACTATGCACAACAAAGAGGGGCAGCCGCAGGTGGTGCAACAGGGGCTGGAGGTGAAGCGCCAAAACTGATCCTCCGATATGGTTTCGATCACGGATCTGGCAGCGAAAAAATATGGATTGATCCATACCAAGATGACAATAGCAACCACGACTTACATTACTTAGTAAAGTACCCTAGAGGCTCAAGAAGCACCATCGACTGTAATATTCTAAGAGCTGAGTTCTACTTCTACCACGAGCTAGCTGAAATGGGCGTTGAAACGATCGCCACCGACGGTATGCGCTTGGAGGAAGGATTAAACTACCCTTCCTTATGGCTTCCTCGATTTGATGTTCAAATTATTGATCAACAAATAGAGAGATTTGGCATGGAATCTGTGTATTCCATTTTGAACAAAGGCGCTGGGGTCACTCTTGATCACGAAACGACCATCCGAGCTCTCATAGAAAAAATGACTGAAAGCAATATGGTTAAACACCAAGGGTATAGGTTTGATACCCAAGCTTTCGTCATTGAATGGGTGAAGAGAGATCTACTCAACATCTTGTTTGGTAATAGTGACAACCATGGCAGAAATACTTCATTCTTAAAGGGTGATGGCGTCATAAAGCTTGCTCCCGTTTACGACTTCGCACCAATGAAAGCTGATCCCGAAGGCATTCCAAGAACAACAAAATGGAAAGCCCCACTAGAGGTGGGCGGAACTTACGACTTCGTCGGAATAGCAGACACCTTATCTGATCTCGTGCCAAAGAAAGTGTTATTACAAGAGCTAAAGGTTACGGCAAGTAAATGCATTGACTTAAAGCAGAGACTAACATTACGAGGAGTACCAGAACAAATCTTGGAGATGCCAGCCGTTGGACTCAATCATATATCAGAAAAGCTCACTAAATGGGGGTTACTATGAATAAGCCAAGCAATAAAGAGTCCGTACAAGATACGGTCGCTCGTCTAAGAGCAAACCGAAATCAACATCAGTCCAAGACTGGGACGAATGCAATTCATTCGACCAAAGAACGATCGCAATTTAATACGCCGACTAGATCGAAAGCCTCAAAAAACGCCAAAGCAGTCAGTGCAGCAGAACGCAAAACCGAGGCAAACAAAATCATCAAACACTTATTGCTTGGAGAGCTAACACAAGGCCAAGCGTTGAAAAGTTTACGCATTAATATACTGGGACTCAAACAGGATGTGTTCGCAAGACTTGTCGATGTCTCAAGAAAAACACTCTCAGATATAGAGAACGATCGGGGTAGCTACAATACAGAGATTCTCAACAAAGTATTCAAACCATTTGGCTTAAAAGTCGGAATGCTACCGTCTTCTCCCGATGTGTTAAAATCGCTATTAATAGATGGTGAGGCTCAGTAAAATGTCCTGTATCAGCTTGCTTGTTTTAGATTGAGTTGTCATAAAAACTCAATCTTTTTAAATGAATTAGAAATAAGCGAACACGGGTTCAGTTCCTTTTTCAGTAGGAAATTGATGTAACACCAAATAGGTAACATCGATATAAGTGACTGAATTGATGAAACATGAGAAATCATTTCAACCATGTTCAAGCTCGTCCACGCATTCAATCTCACTCTAAAAATCGAAACAAAAGATGCAAAAAGCACAAACGGCTCTGGGTAAACATAACACTAAAAAGTTCTGACGGTTTTCTTGGCACAGATAGCACGAGCTTTTTCTGCGCCCTCGCCTTTATTGCTATTAAAACACTGTCGATAAGATTCGATATAGCGCTCAAATAGTACTTTGGCTTCAGGTTGTGGTTTAGAGAGCAGTTGGTTAACGAACTTTCTTGAGCCGACCTCAAAATGCTGAGTATCGATTGGGCTATTCCAATCCCCTCCCCAGATCATAAATCCGTGATCGGCAAACAGCGCCACCACACTTTCAGCCATGCCACGGCGTTCTATTTCATCACGCGCACGAAAGCGAGTACGGTTCACATAGCTTGTCGCAGCTTGTGCTGGCTTTACCGTGATTGTTCCGTGGCTATCGAACTCTAAGAAAGGGTTTTGAACTGGGTTGATGTCTATCGCCACACCATAAGCATGCTTCGACCAGCCCCCTCTCCCCGTGATAGGACGAGCATTAAACGCACTGCTGTTGTTTGCGTCCATTGAGGCGTTGTCGTCCCCTTTAAACTCACGCATTAGGCGAGCGGAATGAAGCGGGAAATTACGCTGTTTAAGCTCTGAAAAGATTTGTTCAACAGCAGGCGCAACCACATCAAGCACGATCATATTGCCCTGTTGCGTTTCCCCTTTGAAGTTAATGAAATCGAAATCCACTTTGGATAATCGCTCACAACCAACAGGCGCACCACTACTCAAGACATGGTTCTTTTTCATCATGTCGCATTGCCATTGAGATATGGGGGCAACTTGGGCATAACTCGCAGCACTGAGCACAGTGGCCAGCCAGCCGACAATAAAACGTTTCATATCAAAGACTCAAAATAGTAAGTGTGAAAAGTAGCAGATGTTGGAAAATAGCATAAGTTGGAAAATAGCATATTAGGCCAAGTTGAGCGCACGCTTTGTTAGCGCGTTTTGTCCCAATAAACAATCTCTCGAACTCGTCCACTCTGGTCGACATCCGCTTTTCCACCAACATCAGAAGGCTCTGGTAAGGTTGATAATTGCGGAGCGTAATAGGCAACCAACATAAGCACCAACGCATCGTAAATATCGTCTATCGCAACGTCTTTACGCTTGGTGTTTGCAATGGCCAACGACAAGCGTTCACACCACTTGGGGGCGAGTTGCTGAATAATAGAAAGCCGTTCCTCTTTGCCTTCTTGTATTCGTTTGGAAAAGGTCAGCGGTTCCCCTTTCAAAGCTGCAAACACTACCTCAGGATGTGACTCTCTTATCGAAAGGTTGGGATAAGCTTCAATGAGTTCATCAAGCTCGCGGAGCTTAGGCACAATGCCCCAAGTCTGTTTAGAAAATTTCTTATCAAGCTGCTGCACATTAGCGCTGCACGCTGCAATGTAATCGGTTTGGTAAACCGCCTCTCGGCACGGCACTGGAAACACGGAAGAACCACGCTTGCTGGTGAGAAAACGCCTTGCCGCTTTATCGCATAATCGATCAGGAGTCAGTGAATCGCTAAAGCCAATCGGCATATCGATTAACGTAGTTGCTCCCGTAAGATCATTAACCAACTCATCGAGCGTGTTTATCACTTTGAACGTAGGTAGCTCATTGCCAGAGACAATCCAAGCGATCCAACCGGCCTTGCAGCCATCAATTCCGATGTATTTCATTATGTTCTCGATGATGAGTTTGTTGAGGGCGATTTGAGATAGCTAACCCATTTAATGATCAGTGCCACTCACTAATCAACAGTCGGCTTTTTACTCCACGCACTTGCAATCCCATCGCATCGAACACCTCTTCAAAATCTCGACACTGCGCTGGAATATTAGGCAGCGAAAGCACTGCTTCTGAAAAGAATTGTTGTTCAAAATGAGCAGAATCGTTCCATGCGAGTTGCCACCACGCTAGAATTCGCGACTTAGACGAGCGCAGCTTTTCTGCGGTTGGAACTTTATCACTTTTGCTTAGGTTCTCTTTGCTCGTCGTTGGAAAGAGGTTCCACTTATCGTTATTTGGCCAGTAAGCGAAAGGCAAACAGTGATCAACGTGATACTCATTTTTTAATGATTTTCCACTCCAGACGCTGACAATGTCGGCATGATTAGCTCTAAGTTGCTCGACACGTTTACGCACATCACGAGTATCGTGGTTTTGATCGATCCATACCAAGCAGTCGTGATAAGTCTGTAGTGAGATACTTCGCTGTCGGTTCAACTCGAAACGCTGCATCTCCATGACCCATTGATTGACCACCAGCGGTTCAATCCAAGAGTGGTAGATTCTAAAGCACTCCCACAAGCTTTCATCGAGAGTGAAATAACCAAAGCTTGCTAAGAAATCACTATCAATGACCAATGATTCTCGATTTTTCCGTCGTTTCTGAGGAGGGTATATATCAAATAGTCGGCTGTCTTTCGAGCCTTGATAAATAAAAGTCACAGGCCCCGATTTAATGGTGCTGATCGTCTGTGAAAATAGCTTTTGTAGCGCCTTAGCTTCTTCGCCGAAAAACATCGCACCAATAGCGAGATCATCGGCACTGAGGTGCTTGAGTTTGTTCCAACCATCCTCTTTTACAAATCCGAGGCCTTTACTCGTGTTGCTATTTTGCTGAATCCCAGTACCACCGATATCGATATCAATCAAACGCTTAAACTGCCTAACCCAATATAGAGCGACCAAACCCACTGGTAGAGAAATTTTTCCATCCGTTCGATCAATCACAGCGCCTGAATGCGCATCCGCAATTCGCAGTAATGTTCTCAACAAAGCCAACTTGTATGTGGCCGACTTGTTGTCATTCACAATAATGTGGCGCACCTTATTCAAATCACCGGAGCCATCATCTGGCAATGTCATCACCACGGTTTGCCACCACACTTCACTGCGGTTCAATGTATCTTGGCTATCATCGACATGACGAACTAACAAGGCACTGTTTTTTGATAAACGCTCAAGCTCTTCAACCGATACTTGATAGCCTTGTCGACTGTCTTGAAACTCCCCATGACGCAGAGTGATCACCAACTTGCCGTTTGGAGCGAGTAAGTTAGACAGCTTTCTAAATGCACGCTCTCGATGAGACGGGGCGAGATGCATCCAAACCGCACTCACCAATATCAAGTCAAACCGCATTCCGAGGTTTTCAGTGCGACTAAGCGAGGGAAGTGAATCGTCAATCCAGGTAACGCTTGCACCTGTATATTTCGAGCCTTGTTCAAGCAATGAAATACTTGGTTCTATCGCGATAACATCAGCCCCTGCTTTGTGCATCCACAACGCATCACGACCGCATCCCGCACCAACATCTAACACTTTATCGCCCTCTAAAGGCCAATAAGATTGCCAGCTGTTATGCACCGCCTCAAATGTCACGGAGTTGTATTGTTCACAAAGCGTGTGAGCATTTTTATCGTAAAAAGGAATCGATGAGGACATATGCGCCATTAGAGTAAGGAGTCTGTCTCAATAGTAATCGGGAGCTTGGGTGATTGCTAGCAGCTCATGTAAGTTCAGCTACACCAATCAACATTAATCGTTAGTGATTGTTTTATATCAATATCCACCGAATGAACTCATCAGGCGAGTCACATCGAGAATCAGTTTCGTCAGCAAAACAAAAACAAACAAGGTGCAAGGTGACGTGTGAACAGAGATAATTGTTTGAAGATGATTAACTCGCCTCAAGCACCTAGCTGATAAAGACTAATGAACACATACTCGCACATAGATACCCCATTCAACCTGCGCCACATCTGTTGGTTTTGTGGTGAACCTTCCAGTAACCTTGTTGAATTTCCTAAGACCGCTCAGGCTGTTGCCAAGATAGGCCATTCACCAATCGCACTGCCGGCTTGTAATGAGTGTGCGAGAATTAACTATTCAAAGAATCTGACCTCAATTTGGTCGGTGCGCGATCAGATAAAACACACTCTGATAGACAAGTACGCTAAGCACCTTGGCATTGGTGAGAACTGGACGGAGCAAGAGCTTATTGATTCTGATTTCTCGGGTTCAACGCTTGGTGGGTTTGGGCGCAGTGCTTGGAAGATGTATCAAATTGCCAAGCAACGCGTCGATTATAAAGGCTGGCCTTTGTCGGTTGATGACATCCCACTTGAGGTATACGACGAAACCAGTGGCTTTGAGTTTGACGGTACGCGTTATGCCTCAATCAATTCATGTATCGACTATTTCACCAAAGCAGCGGGCGTAGACAAAGAGCTGTTGTCGCAGCTTGTCGACATCGTTTCCTCAGACCGATTTAGCTACGCACTACGGATCGCCAAGCTCAACAAGAGTGTCTCCAATACCAAGCGCTCGGAGATCATCGAAGAAGTGCTGCAACAGGAGTCTGAACAAGAAGAGGTATTGCTTGAACAAGCGAATTCCATGTTTAACCCAAACGTCGAAGAGGTGAATATTTCAGGGGCAATAGCGCCTGTATTTGCCATTCAGTGGGCGCTGGCTAACAAGGTTAAAGATTTAGCCCACCTGTGTGCTCTCGAAGATGAGTATTTTGACTATTTCGAACACCTCGGCGGTCCTGCTGCTTTTATGTCTTATAACGGCCTACAACTCTACTTAGAATCGCGTCAAGATCCGGAATGGGTAGAAAAATCGGATCCAAATAAACAGTATTGGTGATCATAAGCCATTACTGGTGAACACGTGTAAGCTTGACTGCTAAGCCAAACACTCATTTTAGTGCTTGTTTTATATAAAAATCTAAAAATAGCCCCCTATTACAGTTAATTATTGCAATTCAGTTAAATAGAGTGAAAACTTTAAACACCTAAACTATTTAATCACTGCCATCTTGCGGTGAGTAAGGAGTGAATTGTGCTTGCTGTTCTTCGTATTATTTTGGCTACGGTGTTTATTATTTTCACCACGCTATGTGCTTTTGTTTACTGCTTATTTAGCCCTAAGAACCCTAAGCATGTGTACGTTTTCTGCCGCTGGTTCAATCAGCTCCACAAGATCATCGGCGTAAAACTGGTGCAGCGCGGCCTAGACAATGCGCCGACTCCCGAAAAAAGCGTCTACATCTCTAACCACCAAAGCATACTGGACTTTGCGACCGATCCAGGAATGCTAAGACCTCGCACCGTTTCATTAGGCAAACGCGATTTATTGTACGTACCTTTCTTTGGCCTATTGTATTGGATCACCGGTAACATTTTGATTAACCGCGAAGACAAGTCCAAAGCGCGTAATACCATCAAGCAAGTGTCTGAAGCGATTCATCAGAGAGATCTGTCTGTTTGGATTTACCCAGAAGGAACCCGTAGTAAAGGGCGCGGATTATTGCCGTTCAAAACGGGCGCTTTTCGAATGGCGATTCAAGCTGGCGTGCCTATCACCCCAATGTGTACCAGCACCACACACAATAAGATCGACTTTAATCGAGCCAATAATGGCATCGTGATCACCGAGATGCTGGAGCCTATCGATGTGACAGGGTACGAGCTCAGTGATGCAAGAGAGTTGGCCGATCGTTGCCACGCACTGATGGCTGAGAAAATAGCGGCGTTGGATGCCGAAGTCGCTCGTTTAGAGGCGCAGCAAAACCCTGAATTGGATTCAGATCATTCTTCTACAAACTAACTCGCAACGAAACCACTGAGTCATCGCTCAATTACTTAAAAAGACGCTCAAGGATCGCAACTCTCATTGTTCTTGTTTTACATGCTGGCGCTTATCCGCAAAATAAAAATAGGCGTTCACAGCTTTATCGAGCAATGGGAGTAAACGATGGAAGTGATTCACCATGGCGGCAAACATAGCGTCACCGGATCTTGTCACGAGCTAAGAGATTCAGGCCAAGCGGTGCTCATCGATTGTGGCCTTTTTCAAGGTTTAGATCTTCAAGATAAAAAGCTTCAAGGTGCGGATGCTCGCCCTCTTGATATTGAATTTGCAACGTCCCACCTTAACGCTCTGCTGCTGACCCATACTCACATTGATCATATTGGCCGCTTACCTTGGTTACTTGCCAGTGGATTTAACCAACCCATTTATTGCACGCAAGCCACCGCTGAACTCGCCCCTTTAATGATTGAGGATGGCTTAAAGCTGCAAGGACTCAGCAATAAACAGTCGAAGCTGATAATCAAAAAGATTCATTCGTTAATTGTTCCCAAACCTTACGGGGAATGGTTTCCAATCACGTCTAAACAGCCGAATAACGGTAAGGATCATCATAGGCTAAATACTCTTTATGCCCGTTTTCAACCTGCAGGGCACATCTTAGGTTCCGCCTATATCGAGATACAGTTACCAAACCAAGAGATCGTGGTCTTCTCTGGAGACTTAGGCCCGAGCAACACACCACTACTGCCGGATCCAAAGCCACCACAACAAGCCGACTATCTGTTTATCGAATCCACTTATGGCACCAGTACACATGATGATATTGCGACACGGTCTGAGCGTCTTAAGGCGATCATTGATCGCTCCCTACTCGATGGTGGCGTTATCCTCATTCCAGCTTTTAGCATTGGCAGAACACAGGAGCTGCTGTTTGATATCGAACACCTGATCTTTGAGCATCAACTCAGTCGCGATATTCCTATCATCCTCGATTCTCCTATGGCAGAGAAAGTGACACGCTCCTACCGACGCTTTAAAGAGTTGTGGGGACAAGAAGCTAAGCAGCGCCTAGAAATGAAACGTCACCCTCTTGCTTTTGAGCAGTGCATTACGGTTGATGGACATCGGATGCACAAGAAAATCGTGAATCGCCTCAAGTCGACAGGTGAACCCGCGATTGTGGTCGCCGCTTCTGGCATGTGTCAGGGTGGCAGAATAATGAATTACTTATCCGCCTTACTTGCCGATAAAAGGACCGATGTCATCTTAGCGGGCTATCAAGCGCACGGCACCCTCGGGCGAGAGCTGCAACAAGGCGAAATGCAGGTTGTTATTGATAACAAAGACGTTGAGGTTAACGCTCAAATCCATGGCATGTCTGGTTATTCGGCTCATGCGGATAAAGAGGATCTCTGTCGATTTATAGAGGGGATATCTGTTCAGCCAAAAGAGGTGCATTTGATCCACGGTGAGCCAAATACTCAATCGGATTTCACTCAAGCTTTGGTCAGAAAAGGTTTTAGCGTAGTTTAAAACCGATAAGTCTCCTGAAGCAGAGGCGGTAAACACTCAACCGGTAAGCAACCCGCATCTTAAGATTGTTTGAATACATCGAACGATTTAATAAATTGAGAACTTTCCCTCGCACATAAAAAAGGGGTTAACCATTTCGGCTAACCCCTCTTATTTTCTCTGTTACCAGTCACTCGTCAAACGATGGATTGTTCACAATAAACCGTTTTTCTCAATATTAAGCGTTTACGCTGCAATTTCTTGAGGTGCTAGTTGAGGTGCTTTCTTCTCACCAATAGGCAGAACGGTACGGCCGTATTCGTTGTTGATCACTTGTGCCATTGCAAAGTAAATAGCAGAAGCACCACAGAAGATACCTTCAAAGCCAGCGATAGTGCCGATCAGTGCGTTGCCTGTGAAATGATTCGCAGCCAGTAGGAAGAACAAGATGGTCAATGAACCAAATACCACTTGCTTCGCTACTGGGTAGCATAGAGAACCGATGAACATGAAGCCGGTAAAGATACCCCATAACAATAGGTACCAACCCATGAAGCTTGCCGGGCTTGCTGGTAGCCCCATGTAAGGCATTACAATCAATCCAACTAAAGACAGCCAGAATAGGCCGTAAGAAGTAAACGCTGTTGTACCGAACGTGTCACCACGTTTGAAACACATAGTGCCCACGATAACTTGGCTCAAACCACCATAAAAAATACCCATCGCAAGGATCATTGAATCCATTGGGAAGAAACCTGCATTGTGGATATTAAGAAGAATGGTGGTCATACCGAAACCCGTTAAGCCTAATGGCGCTGGGTTAGCTAGTTTGGTCGACATTGCGAATTTACCTTATTGAAATGATTGATTAAAAAAAACCGATAATAGTTGTAAGAAAATTTTAATCGATAAACCACACAATTAGGTAACAGATCAAACGCAAACTAAGATTGCACAAATACACGCATTAAAAATACAGTGTCATAATACGCCAATTCTGCTCACTAAAATCCCTCCCCTCGTGGTGAGAAATGACGGTTGAAATACCAGTTTGAAGGCTGACGAGACTGTCGCCCTAATAGCGGCATTTTTTTGATGACCCGTGCCCTAGCCCCCTTTATTTATCGCTATACCGTGATGATATCCGTGAAGCATATAACCACTCCGCCGACGATGGCATCAATATTGTCTAACGGAATAATAGGTAATGTTATATCCCGCTTAAACACAACATTTGCAGCTCGATGCGTAGACCAAAAAGCCGAAAGTTGAATACTTCCGGCTTTTGCTAATTTAAAAATGCGTCAGATAACTCAAAGTAGAAACTAATGGCGCAAAAACTCTGTGAGTTCAGGCATTAATGACAACTGATTTCATCCCAAAACCAATTCGATTGAACTGGGCTTTCCCATACACCCGGGCCGTTTTTAGCCACGAAGCACTTACCGTTATGTGTCACTTTGTCCCCGTTACTCACCTGGCTAACACCCGCTTGCCAAGTGATAAACACCGATGGGTCAACAGGTGTTGGGTCTACCGGATTCGGCTCGACAGGATCGGGGTCTGTTACAACTGGCGGTGGTAGCTCACCCGCCACTAATTTCCAAGGGCCGCCGTTGGCAGGGTCATCCCCTTGTGTCCACCATTTCGCTTCGTAGGTTGCGCCATTATGAGTCACTTGGTCACCCGCGTTGTGAACCTTGGTCGCACTCCAACCATTACCACCCGGATCCGTTCCAGGGTCTACCGGATCCAGCTTATCGACCACTTTCACTTCCGGCCAACTCGCATGTGACCCATAAAAATTGGTCACACACTTCTCGTAATCGCCAGCCACCAGGGCGGAGTATGCCGTTTGGAAACCAACAAGATCACACTCAAACGAATAACCTTCAGGACGATCTGCATAGTATTTCCAGTTGCCATCCCAGTTGGTATATAGCACATCGGTTGCACCGTTGAGGTTCAAGCTTCCGTAAGGCGTTTGCTGCCAACAAGTATTGACTTCATCCGCTTCTATAGGGATGTCATAGTGCGCTGCTAAGCCTTCCCAGTAACGAATGCGGTTAACGGGTTGGCCTTTATCTTTGTTCTGCTCCCCACACTCGATACCACCATTAATCACGTTGATTGTGGTACCAAACCCATAACCAATGCCGGCATCCAATTCGCGTTGAGATGGCGCCCATGTGCGGTCAATAACATGCAGCATAGCGGGTTTAGGGGCTTGAGGGGTAAGGAAGAACCAAATAGCAGAAGCTAAGTTCAACCAAGAGTCCGCCACTAAGCCCGGATTATTGAGAAGCACCGTCGCATCACCATCAAACATCACTTCAGAGAACGCGCCGTAATTAAAATGGTAAGAAAGTTGTTTAGCACCACGTCCGAAGTAACCCTGCCCCGCAGCACATGGCCAGCGAGTATTCTGCCAATCGTTCTGACCACAACCTGTGGTGTAACCTTCTTGGCCTTCCGACCAACCCATTTCACGAACATGCACTAGCGCTTGCTGCCACTCTTCGAGAGCTAATGGGTTATCAGAGGTGTTGTCTATCGCGATATGGCCGCCCGTCTCTTGTGAGAAATGAGCAAAGGCCGTGATAATGGATTTCTTACAAATGGCGTCGGAATCACGGCCATCGGTATACTCTCCACAGAAGGCGGGAAATTTACCAATCGCACGTAAAAAGCGAGTATAAGTATATTCTGGTGCTGCCATCTGAGTGAGAAAATCCCATTCAGATTGAGGGAATACACGCTCGACTCGTTTCACGTTTTCGGGGTTAGAGGCTAAGCCAGGCTCAATCGCTTCAACAATACTGTTGGGGCGAGTCTGCAGTGCTTGTGACCAAATCGCATACATAGGATCGGACGTTTTCGCTTGTTCAGCCGCTTGTAGGGCTGACTTTTCAACAAGGTAACCATTCGGATTTTGCGGATCAGGTTGGATATTCAAAGACGCGTAACTGTGTGCTGCCAATGTGCAGCCAACCACTGTTGCCAAATATTTGATTTTTAACATGATGGATTCTCTTATCTGTCCTTAATAAGTCCATTAAAGAGTATGCCGCACATGTGAAATGGCCTAGTCGTTGCGATATGAATTTATAAAAAGTGCGAGTGATAGTTTTATGTTTCGTTCAACGCAACGGTACATCTCATGTTTTCTTAAAGCGATATCGAGTTTCCGAACGATTGATTTTCTGATCGTCAGTTACCGCCCCTTCATGCTTTGAGTCCTAATAAAAAAAGCCCCGAACTGAGTTCGAGGCTTAAGATCTTAGTCAAAGTTGGTTAAATCTCTAAGAGATTATTCCCACTCGATAGTGGCTGGTGGCTTACCAGAAATATCGTAAACAACGCGTGAAATGCCGTTAACTTCGTTGATAATACGGTTAGATACCTTACCTAGGAAATCGTATGGTAGATGTGCCCAGTGAGCAGTCATGAAGTCGATAGTTTCTACAGCACGTAGAGAGACAACCCAATCGTACTTACGGCCATCACCCATTACGCCCACAGAACGTACTGGTAGGAATACCGTGAATGCTTGAGATACTTTGTGGTAAAGGTCAGCAGCGTGAAGCTCGTCAATGAAGATAGCATCAGCACGACGCAGTAAATCACAGTACTCTTTCTTCACTTCGCCAAGTACACGAACACCTAGACCTGGACCTGGGAATGGGTGACGGTAAAGCATGTTGTATGGAAGACCAAGCTCTAGACCGATCTTACGTACTTCATCTTTGAATAGCTCACGTAGAGGTTCAACAAGGCCCATTTCCATATCATCAGGAAGACCACCAACGTTGTGGTGAGATTTGATTACGTGTGCTTTACCGGTCTTAGATGCAGCAGACTCAATGACGTCTGGGTAGATAGTACCCTGAGCAAGCCATTTAGCATTCTTCAGTTTCTTAGACTCTTCATCGAAGATATCAACGAATACGTGACCGATGATCTTACGCTTAGCTTCTGGTTCAGCTTCGCCTTCTAGAGCGTCAAGGAAGCGTTGCTCTGCATCGACTTTGATGATGTTTAGGCCAAACTTGTTGCCGAACATCTCCATAACCTGCTCAGCTTCGTTCAGACGAAGAAGGCCGTTATCTACAAATACACATGTTAATTTGTCGCCGATAGCGCGGTGAGCCAGCATCGCAACGACAGATGAATCAACCCCACCAGAAAGACCAAGGATAACTTCGTCGTCACCAACTTGTTCTTTAATACGTGCAACGGCATCTTCAATGATAGAAGCTGAAGTCCACAGACCTTCACAACCACAGATGTTAAGAACGAAGTTCTCAAGCATTTTTAGGCCGTTCTTAGTGTGTGTTACTTCTGGGTGGAATTGTACGCCGTAGTACTTCTTCTCTTCATTTGCCATAACTGCGTATGGGCAAGTCTCTGTTTCAGCGATCTTTGTGAAATCAGCAGGGATCTCAACCACTTTGTCACCGTGGCTCATCCAAACATCTTGAGTCGACTCAAGGTCAGCGAAAAGTGCCGATTCACCCGTCACTTGTACCGCTGCGTAGCCGAACTCACGCTCGGTAGACGTTGCGACTTTACCGCCAAGTTGCTCAGCCATGGTTTGCATGCCGTAGCAGATACCGAAAACAGGAACACCAGAATCAAATACGTACTGAGGTGCACGCGGAGAGTTCTCTTCCGTTACACTTTCAGGGCCACCAGATAGAATGATACCGTCTGGTTTGAATTCACGAATATCCGCTTCTTCTACGTCCCAGCTCCAAAGTTCACAGTAAACACCGATCTCACGAATACGACGAGCGACTAGCTGTGTGTATTGAGAACCGAAGTCCAGAATTAGAATACGTTGGTCATGAATATTTTTAGTCATTGTAAGCAGTCTTATTGGCTATGTGATAAAACGGAGGCGAGTTTACTCACCTCAGATTAACTCTTCAAGATATAAAGCAAACGTTTTCTTAGGTTATCTGTAAAGCGATGTTTTGCAAAAATCACTCTCTAAACAAAACAGGCGGTAGATAAAATAATGTGCCGACTAAATCAGCACATTATTCAAACGTTTGGACGTATTATTAACCTAAACGGTAGTTAGGTGCTTCTTTTGTGATTTGAACATCGTGTACGTGAGATTCTTTCATACCCGCACCAGAGATACGAACAAACTCAGCTTTAGTACGCATATCTTCAATCGTTGCAGAACCGGTTAGGCCCATGCTTGAGCGTAGACCGCCCATCTGTTGGTGAACGATCTCTTTGAGGCGACCTTTGTATGCGATACGACCTTCAATACCTTCTGGAACAAGCTTGTCTGCAGCGTTGTCAGATTGGAAGTAACGGTCAGAAGAACCTTGAGACATAGCGCCAAGAGAACCCATACCACGGTAAGACTTGTACGAGCGACCGTTGTAAAGAATCACTTCACCCGGTGCTTCTTCCGTACCCGCGAACATAGAACCAACCATCACACAAGATGCGCCAGCAACGATCGCTTTACAGATATCGCCAGAGAAGCGGATACCGCCATCTGCGATTACTGGAATACCATATTCGTTAGCCACTTCAGCCGCGTCTGCGATTGCTGTTACTTGAGGAACACCAACACCCGTAACGATACGAGTCGTACAGATTGAACCCGGGCCGATACCAACTTTAACCGCACTAACACCCGCTTCGATAAGAGCACGAGCGCCAGCGCCAGTTGCGACGTTACCACCGATGATTTGTAGATCAGGGTATGCAGCGCGAGTTTCGCGGATACGGTTAAGTACGCCTTCAGAGTGACCGTGTGAAGAGTCGATAAGTAGAACGTCTACGCCCGCTTCAACAAGAGCAGCAACGCGCTCTTCATTACCAGCACCAGCACCAACAGCTGCACCAACACGTAGGCTGCCGCGCTCATCTTTACAAGCGTTTGGTTTACGTTCTGCTTTGTGGAAATCTTTTGCAGTGATCATTCCAGTCAGTTGGAAGTCATCATTGACAACAAGCACTTTTTCAACACGCGCTTCGTGCATTTTCTCTTGAACTTCTTCACGAGTTGCACCTTCTTTAACAGAAGCAAGGCGAGCTTTAGGTGTCATTACAACATCCACTTTCTTAGAAAGGTCAGTCACAAAGCGAACGTCACGGCCAGTAATAATACCGACAAGTTCGTTTGTTTCAGTAACAACAGGGAAACCGGCAAAGCCGTGTTTTTGAGTAAGGGCGATAACATCAGCGATTGTCGCGTCAGGGCTTACGGTTACTGGGTGAGAGACCACACCCGCTTCGTAAATTTTAACCTGGCGAACCATTTCAGCTTGCTGCTCGATTGACATATTCTTATGAATAAAGCCAATACCACCTTCTTGCGCAAGGGCAATTGCTAGGCGCGCTTCCGTAACAGTATCCATTGATGCAGAGATCATTGGGATGTTTAAAGAAATGTTTTTCGTTAACTGAGTGCGAAGATCAGCGGTGTTCGGAAGAACGGTTGAGTGTGCTGGGACGAGTAAAACGTCATCAAAAGTTAAAGCTTCTTTTGCGATTCGTAGCATTTGCAATATCTCACAACAAAGGTGTTAAAAGGAGTAAATCCAACTTTATCGTTTCGCATAATAAAGTGATTTGGATTTGATATTGCAGACGGATTATACGCACGGCGAAATCGCTTGGCTACACATTTTTGTATTTTTAATTTGCATTTACCCCCTTGCTATGTATTATATTGCCGCTATCTTCCATACTCACGCCCTGTGAGATTCCAAGAAAGAGCCTCCTTCAAGGAAAGATAGTGCTTCTATGACTAATCCAAACATCTTCACTGTTTCTCGCCTCAACTCAGAGGTTCGTCTCCTATTAGAAAACGAAATGGGGATAGTCTGGCTCGTTGGTGAAATCTCAAACTTCTCGGCACCGGTCTCTGGTCACTGGTACCTCACGCTTAAAGACTCTCGCGCTCAAGTTAAGTGCGCGATGTTTCGTGGCAATAACCGCCGTGTCACTTTTAAGCCCCAGAACGGCAATCAAGTTCTCGTTAAAGCTCGTCTGTCTCTTTATGAGCCACGCGGTGACTATCAACTGATCATCGAAAGCATGCAGCCAGAAGGTGACGGTAAGCTTCAGCAAGAGTTTGAAAAGCTGAAGATGAGCTTGGCAGCAGAAGGACTCTTTGCTCAATCGAGTAAACAACCGCTTCCTGAACACCCAAAACGCGTTGGTGTTATCACCTCAAAAACAGGCGCTGCGCTGTTTGATATTCTTGATGTCCTGAAAAGACGCGATCCTTCATTACCAGTTGTGATTTACCCAACCATGGTTCAAGGCGAAGAAGCGGCCATTCAGATTGCTCAAGCGATTGGACGTGCCAATGAGCGCAATGAGTGTGATGTGTTGATTGTGGGTCGTGGCGGTGGTTCATTAGAAGACTTATGGTGCTTCAATAATGAGATCGTTGCTCGCACAATGGCAGCAAGCCAGATCCCGATTATCAGTGCGGTTGGCCACGAAGTGGACGTCACTATCGCTGATTTCGTTGCCGATATGCGTGCGCCAACGCCGTCAGCCGCTGCTGAATTGGTTAGCCGTGACAACAGTCATAAAGAGCAAGCCTTTGCCTCGAAACGCGCTTGCTTAGTTGGTGCGATTCGTCATCTGTTAATCAAACAAGCGCAATCCACTCAAACGTTGAAATACCGCTTAGAAAAACAACACCCGAGCTATCAACTGCAAAAGCAGAGTCAGCAGCTTGATGACTTAGACATGCGTTTGCGTCGTGGTATGGCTCAATACCTAAAGCAACATGCACAAGGTGTTGAGCGCAAGCAACATCAGCTTCAGTTAAACTCGCCAGTAAAACGCCTTGGTGAACAAAAGCTGCATTTGCAACGCTCTGAGCAAAAGCTGTTGGATGCGATGGATAAGACCTTATTGACTACTCGCCACCACTTAGCCATGGCCGCTGAGAAGTTAGAGACGGTGAGCCCACTGGCAACCCTCAAGCGTGGCTACAGCATTACTCATTCGGCATCGAGCAAGACAGTGTCATCCATCAACGATGTGGAGGTGGGTGAAGTGATCACGACCCAAGTTGAAGACGGTGTGATTGAATCGCAAGTGACAGCAAGAGTTGCCAAGGCCTAGCTCTCAATTCAACAGACACATGTAAACGTACAAACAATGTGCACATGAATACCAGCGCAACCAGAATAATACCAAAAAGGCCCAGTAACTTGATATTGGGCCTCAAAAAGCATCACTGATTATCGTCCTGCAATCGCTAGATAAGACTACTCAGTTTGTTGAAATTCGAATTTTACTCGCGACTTAGATTTAAGTTCGTTGCAATCGCCGTTACAGAAGTAGCTTGCAGCCCCACAAGCTTGAAGCTTCTCTAATTGATCGTTGCACTCTGGGCAAAAACCAATTTTATTAAAGTGGACCTGACAATTTCCACAATGGTACTTACCATCCCAATCTAATTCCGACTGGCATTTAGGGCAGATATTTTCACTCATTAGCATTTCCTAATTCATTACTATTGTTACAACCTACGGCTGCTGAGATTTAGCTTGCTTGATTTGGTACATGCTCTGATCCGCTTGTGCGATCAAAGCTTCTAACGACTCCGGATCCTTCGTATAAGAAAAACCCATACTGACTGTAAACTGAGTACCGTTAATAAAGAGTGCTTGCTCCAAGGCTCGCTGTAGGCCGTGATAGAAGTTAACTACGCTGGCTTGATTATCAAAACAAGAAAACACCACAAACTCATCCCCACCATAACGGCCAATTTTAGAACATGTTGAGGTTTCCTCATCAAGAACTTTAGCGATAATCAATAGCACCCTATCACCAAAACTATGACCAAATGTATCGTTTATTGATTTGAATTTATCGACATCAACAAACAAGCACGCCAACTCTTTATTCGCAAAACACCGTTTCGTTAAAACTTTCTCAACTTCACTTAGCAGTGCACGGCGATTCAAGCAATGGGTTAGAGAGTCATGGTTAGCAAAAAAATTAAGCTGGTTCTCAAGTTCATACTTCTCTAACGCTACCGAATACAAGGAAGCCAGTAGCTCCAAGATCTCTAATTCAAACTCATGAGGGTTAGAGGGAGTGCGACTGTAAATCGCGAATGTACCCAACACTTGGCCATGGGATGAGATTATGGGCACTGACCAACAAGCGTGTAAGTTTGCTTGATTGGTTAGGGTTAAAAAAGGTGCCCAGTTTGGATGGGTATTAATATTTGAGACAATAACGCCTTTCTTAAGTGCTGCCGCCTCTCCACAAGAACCGACCCCAATACCAATTTCGATCCCTTCTATCTGCTGATTATAAAAATCGGGCAAGTTAGGAGCACATTCGAGGTGCAAGGTATTCGACTCTGAGTTGAGCAGTAATATTGAAGCAACACGTTGCCCAAAAAGTTGTTCGGTAAGCTGAATGATCTTATGGTTTAAATCCTGACGATCCATTCCAAGAGCAAGCTTTCGAAGTAAACTGTTTACCGCGCGATGTCCTTCTAATAAAAATTGTTGTTTCATTGGCTAAAGCTTTCAATTGTGTCAATGGATTCATGCTTGTTCTGATGCAAACTTGTTATTGGTTAATAATAACACACGAAATAAGTGGCATGTTAGATCGAAGATCATTGGTTGATCTTTTGCTTTATCTATTTTGATCAGCGATCTACTCCAAAAAGAACATTTATATCACCACTCACCGAAAGCATAAGTTACATGTGCTGCATTTCAATTTTTAACAGACTTTTAAACTAAAAACATTAGTTAAAAACCACAAAAACAGAATAAGTAATTTCGAGTGATACGTTGAATCATCGAATTACATGCGTGAGCATTTCAATATGCTGCTCATCTAACTGGGTTAACCTTACCGATAGTGCTTTAAGTTCTGACATGCGCTCAATATGGGTTCCACCACAAGGAATGGAGACCAAAGTGTCAGCATCAAGTTGCCATTCCCAGTAACGAGAATCGGTCAGTGCCTGACCCTCTAACTTCATTGCGACTGACGTTGATTCGGCAAGCCAGTCAGCAATCACTTGATTCACATTCGCTTCAATACCTGCAAGGTTTTCCAGCATATTAGCGACATTCAAACCACGTTTCTTCAAAGTTTTGCCTAAACGATACTTATCGGTACACAGATCTGGTGTTACAAAACTGGTCACTTGCGCATAACTATTAAAGTCATAGTTACCTAACGGATCTTTTCGGTCCGCATCTTTACGCCAGTAGCTTTCAGCCAATACTCTATTCAATGCTAAGAAAGCGATGTGGCCAGCACTATGACCACGGCTCAAACTGGCTTGATACGCTTTATCAACGGATAACATGACTTCGTCGTTAACATGAATCATAGAAGCGGATGGCGGTAACTGATGGACAACCACGAACGCCCAACCTTCCGTATCGCGCTTAACAGAGATATCTGCTGATACAAAAAGTTTTCCAGTGGATTGTTCTACTGCACCAACCAGACAATCTTCGACTTGGTAGTGCGTGTCACCCATACTCACAACACCTTTGTCTGCTGGATGATCTGGCCAAATATGGCTTACAGGATGAAAAGGAGTCATATCTGTGATCAGATAAGTTTTGCTCTCATCGCTGTCAATATGCAATACCTTAGCATCAAGTTGCCAAGTTTGATGGCAAAACTGAGTGATAGTTGGGGTGACGGCAGTCGTTGAGGTTATTGAATCGCTAGTTGTCATATCGTTCTTCTTTTGGAATCTAGTCGGATTCGTTAAGCCATGATGATAAAAAAATATTGTTATGGCTTAACGTGAATTTTGCTTAAAAAAATACCCGAGGCAGGCTCGGGTATCAAATCTATTGGAAAGGTTTACTTACGACCTTTAACCATGCTCATCATACGCTTACGTTTACGTTCTTGAGAAATTGTCAGCTTGTTTGTCTTAGCTTCAAATGGGTTCTCGCTGTTCTGGAATTGAATGCGAATAGGGGTACCCATAATTTCTAGTGAACGACGGTAGTAGTTCATCAAGAATCGTTTGTATGAATCTGGCAAGTTACGAACTTGGTTACCGTGGATAACGATAATCGGTGGGTTGTAGCCACCAGCGTGTGCGTATTTCAGTTTGACACGACGGCCACGAACCATCGGCGGTTGGTGATCATCCGTCGCCATCTTCATGATACGAGTGAGAACCGAAGTACCAACACGAGTCGTCGCTGACTTGTAAGCTTCTTGTACAGACTCAAACAAGTGACCCACACCGGTACCGTGAAGTGCCGAGATAAAGTGAATACGTGCGAAGTCAACGAAACCTAAGCGACGGTCTAGCTCTTTCTTAACGCGTTCTTTAACGTCGTTATCTAGGCCATCCCACTTGTTTACGGCAATAACAATTGAACGACCAGCGTTCAACGCAAAGCCTAACAAGCTTAGATCTTGATCAGAGATGTTTTCGCGAGCATCGATAAGCAGCAATACAACGTTAGCATCTTCAATCGCTTTCAGTGTTTTAACCACTGAGAACTTCTCTACCGTTTCGTTGATGTTTTTACGACGACGAACACCCGCAGTATCGATTAGAACGTATTCACGCTCATCACGCTGCATTGGGATGTAGATAGAGTCACGAGTCGTACCTGGCATATCGTAAACAACCACACGCTCTTCACCAAGAATACGGTTTGTTAACGTTGATTTACCTACGTTAGGACGGCCAATGATCGCGAGTTTGATCGGTTGATCTTGAAGGCGCTTGAATTCTTCTTCAGCTTCTTCTTCAGTAAATTCAACCTGCTCTTCTTCATCTTCGTCTTCAAACTCAGTCAAATCGCTTACTTCGCCATTCTCAGCTTTTAGTGCTTCTGCGAATGGATTAAGCGCAAGGTCGATGAGTGCTGTAACGCCACGACCGTGCGCCGCAGCGATTTGGTACATGTCTTCTACACCAAGTTGCCAAAAGTCAGCACTTGCTGCATCAGGGTCGATACCATCAACTTTGTTTACGACAAGCATTGAAGGCTTTTCTAGTTGACGTAGGTGCTTTGCAATCGCTACGTCAGACGGTGTTAGACCTGCACGGCCATCGACCATAAATAGAACGACATCAGCTTCATCAATCGCTGCTAGCGACTGTTGAGCCATTTTCGTTTCAACGCCTTCTTCAGTACCGTCGATACCACCAGTGTCAATAACAATAAAGTCATGCTCACTGAAATGAGCGTGACCATATTTACGGTCACGCGTTAAGCCAGGGAAATCCGCAACCAATGCATCACGAGTTCGAGTCAATCGGTTAAACAACGTAGATTTTCCTACGTTTGGACGCCCTACTAGAGCAACAACAGGTACCATAACAACCTCTACAATTTTTCTCTAAATGTAGTTATAGGTAAGCACTTGTTCGCAAGTTTAAACTCTTACCTATAACCACACGGTTTATTAATTTTTAACAACAAAACGGCTCCTGACTGTTACCAACCAGGAGCCGACTGTGAATTATATCACGCTTTTATTGGCTAATCGTCAGTTTCTTCACATCGCCATTGCGAGTTGTCACTAAGTAGCCTTCCGGTAATTCAATTGGCGCAACTGAAAAGCCGCTATCATCAACGAATTGTTGAGCAACAAACTCGCCAGATGAACGATCTAACCAATGCAGATAACCTTCACTGTCGCCCACAACGACATAACCGTTAATGATAACAGGAGCTGTCAGTAAGCGATTTTCTAGCAATGAAGTACTCCAAAGTTCAGTACCACTGCGAGCATCAACGGCAACCACATGATCTTTATCTGTCACGACAAACAAACGGCTACCATCACTGGCAAGATCGATTGCAGACGAATAGTTCCGTTTCCAAATCGGCTTACCAGAACGAAGGTCGATAGCAATCAGCTGCCCATTGATGCCAACGGTATACAAAGTACCACCAAGAACGACGGGAGATGCATCAACATCAACCAAGCGATCAATTTCCGTTGCCCCTTTAGGTGTACCGACAGGCTGTTGCCAAATTAACTGACCATGGTCAATGATAGCAGCAGCTAAACGACCATTTGCTGTCCCCCAGAATACACCACCAGAAACCGCAACAGGTGTACTGTCACCACGCAGTGTTAAGCTTGGCACTTCAGTACTGATTGTCCACTTTTGCTCACCGCTCTCTTGATCTAATGCGATCATCATACCGCGACTCGTGTGAACGAGTACCATATTGCTATCGGTCGCGGGAGAGGCAAGCACCTCGCCTTTTACTGGTACACGCCACAGCTCTTCGCCCGTTGATTCATCCATCGCGATCACTTCGCCATTTTCAGAACCAACAAACACTTTACCGTATGCTGCTGTTAAGCCTCCCGATAAACGAGCCTGTACTTCTTTCTCAAGATCGACTTTCCACAGCTCTTTGCCTGTTTCAGGGTCAAGCGCTTTAACCATACCTTCACGGCTTGCAACAAACACTTTGCCGTAAGCCAATTCTGGCGTTAGTTTTGAAAAATAATGACCTACTCCATCACCAACCGATGTAGACCACTCCTGTTGAGGCGTGAACTCACTATTGACTGTTGGTAAGGGAGCCATGATAACCGTGTCTTCTTCGCTCGCACAGCCAGCTAATAAGCTAAGAGCAATCGCACACAACGCCACTTTTGGAAAGATCTTCTTCATGCCAAGTGCCTTATTTAGCTAGGTCGTCAAGTTTGATTTGAAGCGTTTGGCTCGCATCAGCAGCTTGCTGTGCTTCAGAGTAAGCGGTGTAAGCTGCAGCGGTGTCACCTTTACGAAGTAAGATATCACCACGCAGTTCTGCTGCTCGGCCTTTCCAAGATTCATCCTTAAGCGATTCTAGATCCTTCAATGCTGCATCAAATTCACCTTGCTCAGCTTTGATACGAACGACACGATAAGTCAGCAGTGGCTCAAGTGCCACATCTTTAGTGGCCGATTTTGCCCACTCAAGCTGTTCTAGTGCAGCCGCTAGCTCACCCGCTTGTACTTGTACTTTTGCTAATTGCATCGCAGCAAGTACTGAGTACTCAGCGTCTTTGTTTGCGTCGATGAAAGCTTGAATATCAGATTGAGCATCAACGCCTTTAGCAGCAAGAGTCGAAATAACAGAGGTGTAGTTTTCTGAAGCGGCTTCGCGTGCTTCAACAACGGAATCTTGGTAGTAGCGCCAACCAAATAGCCCCCCCAGACCAATAACCGCACCAAAGATGACGGCTTTGCCGTTCTCTTTCCACCAATCTTTAATGGCTTCAACTTGTTGCTCTTCGCTATCGTAAAGTTCCACTTCCTGTCCTCTTTAATTCTTTAAACGTCAGCATAGTGCTGACGTTAGTATTTATTGTGGTTTGCTCAATGGCGGATTAGATTAGCGCAGCAACTTTCTCTGCAACTTCCGTTTGAGACACGGTCTCTTGCTCGCCGCCAACCAGATCTTTTAATACAACGGTATTGTCAGCCACTTCGTTCTCACCCAGTACCAGCGCGACAACAGCACCGACTTTATCAGCACGTTTGAATTGCTTCTTGAAACTACCACCACCAAAGTGGTTCATAACACGCACACCTTCAACGGTGTCGCGTAATTGATTCGCTAACTGCATGCCCGCGAGCATCGTACCTTCGCCAGCAGCAACTACGTATACATCAACGCTGCGGCGAACCTCTGTTAGCTCGAGTGTTTCCATCATCAGAACCAGACGTTCTAACCCCATTGCAAAACCGACAGCATTGGTCGCTTTACCGCCTAGTTGCTCGACAAGACCATCGTAACGGCCGCCACCACAGACTGTACCTTGCGCACCTAGGCTATCCGTGATCCACTCAAATACGGTGCGGTTGTAGTAATCTAGGCCACGGACTAGACGCTCATTAACTTGGTATTCGATACCAACTGCGTCAAGAAGTTCACACAAACCCGCAAAATGTTGCTTTGATTCTTCACCTAGATATTCAGACAATCGAGGTGCATCACCTAAAATAGCTTGAACATCTGGGTTCTTAGTATCAAGTACACGCAGAGGGTTCGTGTGCATGCGACGCTTGCAGTCGTCATCCAGCACATCAATGTGTTGCTCTAAGAAAGCCACTAGCGCAGCGCGGTAGCTTACGCGATCTTCTTGGGAACCAATTGAGTTTAGCTCTAGGCGAACATGCTTATCGATACCGAGTTCACGCCATAAACGTGCTGTCATCATAATAAGCTCAGCGTCTACGTCTGGACCGTCTAGGCCAAACACCTCAACACCACATTGGTGGAATTGACGGTAACGACCTTTTTGAGGACGCTCGTGACGGAACATTGGCCCCATGTACCATAGGCGCTGTTCATCACGGTTGATAAGGCTATTTTGAATACATGAACGAACACAACCGGCTGTGCCTTCCGGGCGCAGCGATAGGCTATCACCGTTACGGTCATCAAAGGTGTACATCTCTTTTGAAACAACGTCAGTCTCTTCACCAACCGCACGGCTAAATAGCTTCGTTTCTTCAACGATAGGCATACGTACTTCGTTGTAGCCGTATGCACTCACCACTTTTTTAACTGCGCTTTCTACTTTCTGCCACAGGGGTGATTGAGTTGGAAGGCAGTCGTTCATGCCTCGAATTGCTTGGATATTTTTAGCCACAGTATTTATTCCATAATTTCTCACGACCAGGTGTTAGTGCGAATAGACCATCACACCCCATCGCGTTGTATTAATTTTCTAAGTTTTCGACATCAATGCGATTTGCTTTATCGAGCACGGATGCTTTTGCTCGAATCTTAGCTTCAAGTTTGTCGACAAGATCATCGTTGTCGAAGCGTTCTTTCTGACGCTGGCCATCTTCGTAAAAAGCACTTTTACGAGCACTACCAGCTAGACCTAAATGAGACACTTCAGCTTCACCAGGGCCGTTAACCACGCAACCGATGATCGATACATCCATTGGGGTAATCACGTCTTCTAGGCGCTCTTCAAGTGCATTAACGGTGTTGATTACATCAAACTCTTGACGAGAACAGCTTGGGCAAGCAATAAAGTTGATACCACGTGAGCGAATACGCAAAGATTTGAGAATATCAAAGCCAACTTTGATCTCTTCAACAGGATCGGCCGCTAACGAGATACGTAATGTATCGCCGATACCTTCAGACAATAACATGCCCAAACCGACAGCGGACTTCACTGAACCAGCACGCGCACCGCCTGCTTCAGTAATACCCAGGTGAAGAGGTTGATCAATCTGCTTAGCCAGCAAACGGTAAGAGCCAACGGCAAGGAATACATCAGAAGCCTTAACGCTGACTTTAAACTGATCAAAGTTCAGGCGATCTAAGATATCGACATGACGCATTGCGGATTCAACAAGCGCTTCAGCTGTCGGTTCTGTGTATTTCTCTTGGATCTCTTTCTCAAGAGAACCGCCGTTAACACCAATACGAATCGGAATATTCATATCACGAGCACAATCCACAACGGAGCGAATGCGGCTTTCGTTACCAATGTTACCAGGGTTGATACGCAGACAGTCTACGCCGTACTCTGCCACTTTAAGGGCAATACGGTAGTCGAAGTGAATATCGGCAACCAAAGGAACAGAGACCTGCTGTTTGATTAGCTTAAAGGCTTCAGCGGCATCCATAGTCGGTACAGATACGCGAACAATATCAGCGCCAACTTTTTCTAACGCTCTAATTTGAGCAACGGTCGCGGCGACGTCGGTTGTTCTTGTGTTGGTCATGGATTGCACAGCAATAGGTGCACCATCACCGATCGGCACATCACCCACATAAATACGGGTTGATTTGCGACGAATAATAGGAGATTCGTGTTGCATATAAACTCTAAGGTAAGGTTATTCTAGCGACTTTGCCTGAAGTATACCCAGAAAGGTCAACAGGTTCACTTGCAAATGTCATTGATACGCCCTCTGGTGCTCCCAGAATCACTTTGTATGGCGCAGTTCCTGATAGATTTAGCGACTGACCCGCTTTTTTGATGCCTGTCGACAAGGTTTTGCCCGTTGCATCTTTCACTTGGATCCAACAATCTGCAGAGAACTGCATCACGAGTTCGTTGGTCACAGATTCAGTCGTTGCTGGCTCTGATTGTGTCGCAACAGGGGCAATCTCTGTCGTCTCTTTCTCTGGCTCAAGCGTACTGGAATCTTCAGTCGTATTTTCAGTAATTGGAGCGGCCTCTGTGTTTTGATCGGCTTCAATCACCTCTACCGAAGTTAATTCAGGATCAATCGCTTTTTCTAGCAACTGTTCTTCTGAACTTTCAGTATTAACCAAAGACTGAGATAAGGTATCTTGCTGTTGATTCTGCCACCACCAAAGTGAAGAGATACCAGCAATAACCGCAAAAATACTCCAAGTTAGAAGCATAATACGACTGTTGTGCTTTTGAGTTTTTGTCTTGCCTGAAAAGCTTAGCATTTCTTGCTCTTGATGCTGAGCATCACCAGTATGATGAAGCGCACTCAACACCACTTTCTCATCAAGGTTAACGTATTTTGCGTATGAACGAACGTAGCCGCGCATAAACGTCGCCACTTGATCTGATTCAAATTGGTTTTCTTCAATTTGTTGAATCAAAGTAACGCGTAACCTCAAACGGTCAGAAACCTGTTTTTGTGTTAACCCAAGAGATTTACGTTTATTTTTAAGCAATGTTCCAGCTTCCAAAGCCGGTACAACCATTTCTGGTGTTTGTGTCTTCTGTTCTGTGTTCATAGAGGGTGAACTTCTAATGTATTATCGTAGGTTAATGAGAGCATTTTCTTATTATCATTTAAGCTCAATCTAGCAACCTACTTTATATGAAATTATTTCTGCTACTTGAATCATCAACCCTTAAAGACAAATATCAGTCATCGTGTTACGAGCAATATTATCAGGAAGCCAGTTTATCAAATCGTCGACCTAAATAGACCGGTTGATGATCAGTAGCAAGCGAGCACTTAAGTTAATTTAAGATGAGTCAATCATAAGCGAATGCCGTTGCAAGGCAAAAACACTTTAAACAAAATTTACCGTCAGCTCATGGTTTTGTCCAAAATTTAACGAAAAATGTAAAAAAGCGGAGGAAAAAAATCCCATTATTGGAAATGCACCTTCCAGAAAAGCAACAAGCCAGAAGGAATCCCTCTGGCTTGTTTAGATCGAAAGGGTATTTAAACCGCTTTAACTTGAATCACATCACCTGCGACTAAGTTAGCTTCAGAAGCGGCTTTCAACATTTTGGTACGCTTGGTTCTGTCAATAACATCACCAACCAACTGGCCACATGCGGCATCAATATCGTCACCACGAGTTTTACGAATTGTGACTGTGTAGTCATATTCCATCAGTGTTTTTTGGAAACGATCAATGCGAGAGTTACTTGGCTTCTTATAAGGCGACCCTGGGTAAGGGTTAAATGGGATCAAGTTTATCTTACAAGGTGTCTCTTTCATTAGCTCTGCAAGTTCACGAGCGTGATCCATGTCATCATTCACATGATCCAATAACACGTACTCAACTGTTACTTTACCGCGGTTAGCATTTGACGATGCAATGTAACGACGAACAGACGCAAGGAAGTCTTGGATATCCCAACGATCATTGATCGGCATAATTTGGCTACGTAGTGCATCATTAGGCGCATGTAGAGATATAGCCAATGCCACATCGATATTGTCTGTCATTTGATCAAGGCCGGAAACCACGCCAGACGTTGATACCGTCACACGACGCTTAGACAGTGAAAATCCTAAATCATCCAGCATAATTTCTAATGATGGTATGAGATTTTTCATGTTGAGAAGAGGTTCACCCATTCCCATCATGACCACGTTAGTGATTGGGCGACGACCGGTTTCTTTCTCTAAACCAATTTCACGTGCAGCACGCCAGATTTGGCCAATGATCTCTGAAACTTTCAGGTTACGGTTGAAGCCTTGTTGCGCGGTTGAACAGAATTTACATTCGAGAGCACAACCGACTTGCGAAGAGACACATAGCGTCGCACGGTCACCATCAGGGATGTATACCGTCTCAACGTCTTGGTCACCCACGCTCATCGCCCATTTAATGGTGCCATCTGCTGAGTGCTGTGCTTCAGAAACCGTCGGTGCAACAATCTCACAGCGATGCTGCAGTTTCTCGCGTAGCTTCTTGTTGATGTTGTTCATTTTTTCGAAGTCATCGACACCGAAGTGATAAATCCACTTCATCACTTGCTCTGCTCGAAACGCTTTCTCATTCAGTTCTTCTGTGAAAAATTTACGAAGACCTTTACGATCAAAATCGAGTAGATTGACTTTAGCTGTGGTCATGATGCCTCTCAATGACGGAACAATAATTAAGGGCGCGAATTGTACAGCCTTTACGCAACTTCAACAAGCTCTGTAAAGCCTGAGTTTACTAAGACATTCAAAGTTAAGCGGTTAAAACTTGAACAATTGTTTTGTTCGGTCTGAGAATACCTAAATTAAAGAAAAGATTCCCGATTACGCTCCTCCGTTGCTCTCGGGAATGACGGGCTTTAACCACCGAATATTCGAGCCTTTCTCCGCTCTCCAACTAACGCTACCCGTTACCTTCCCCCGCCTTCCAACTAACACGACTTGCTCGTCATTCCAGAATCGAGGAACGAGATATCTGGAATCTCCAATAACAAACTCAGATTCCCGACTACGCTCCTCCGTTGCTCTCGGGAATGACGACTAAGTTGATTATCGAGAATGCAAAGTCCACATACGAAAAAGGCCTCACCGAAGTGAAGCCTTTGGAATAATTTGCAGTGCCGATTATTGAGCTGGACGCGGGCAAATTTCAGACTCAGGAAAAAAGAACTCGATTTCACGAGCCGCAGATTCAGGGCTGTCACTGCCGTGTACTGAGTTATAACGCAAGCTGATGGCATAATCAGATCGAATTGTGCCACATGCCGCTTCTTCAGGGTTTGTTTTACCCATGAGTTCACGATAACGAGCAATTGCGTTTTCGCCTTCAAGTACTTGAACCATGATAGGACCAGAAGTCATAAACTCTTTAAGAGCTGGAAAGAATTCTTTACCTTCATGTTCTGCGTAGAAACCGCTCGCTTGATCTTCATTAAGACGAACCATCTTCGCGGCAATAATTTCTAAGCCCGCTTTTTCAATGCGGTGATAGATCTCACCAATAAGGTTACGCTTAACTGCATCCGGCTTAACAATTGAGAACGTTCTTTCTAGAGCCATAGGGATTCCTTCACTTCATTTTTGTTATTAAATACTGAGATCATTCAATCTGAGTTTGTGAATAAACGGCATCGAAATGCCGTTTATTCTTATTATTATTTTGCTTGGTCAATAAGAAGACGAGCTAATGTACGAACCCCCATGCCCGTTGCGCCCGCTGCCCATTTATCCGTTGCAGACTTACGGTAAGTCCCTGCGCAATCCATGTGAATCCAACCTTTTTTGTAATCATCAACAAAGTAAGATAGGAAGGCAGCAGCCGTACTTGCACCCGGAGTGTAATCGCCACTGCTGATGTTAGAAAGATCAGCAAAGTTTGAAGGCAGCATGCCACGGTGGAAATCAGCAAGTGGCAGTGGCCATAAGCCTTCTTTCTCTTGATTTGCCGCCGTTAGCGCTTGGTGAGATAACTCATCATCAAAGCTTAATAGTGCATGGTAGTCGTTACCTAGTGCATTTTTAGCCGCACCTGTTAGCGTTGCACAATCGATGATCAGCTCTGGGTTTTGTGCACTTGCGTACATTAAGCCATCAGCAAGCACCAAGCGACCTTCCGCATCAGTGTTCATGATCTCAACCGTCTTACCATTTTTGTAGGTAATAATGTCGCCTAGTTTCAGGGCTCGACCAGAGATCATGTTCTCTGCACAACATAAGATAAGCTTGATGCGCTTGTTCAGGCCACGTTCAATCGCCAGACCCAATCCACCGGTAATCGTTGCTGCGCCGCCCATGTCCGATTTCATTGCTGTCATGAATTGACCTGGCTTGATGCTGTAACCGCCTGAGTCGAAAGTGATACCTTTACCGACTAAACAAGCAAATACAGGGGCGTTTTCATCGCCGGTTGGGTTGAAATCCAGTTGCAGCATTGCAGAAGTACGCTCAGAGCCGCGGCCTACCGCATAGATGCCTTCCCAACCTTCGGTGAGGAGATCTTTATCTTTAACGATTTTCGCTGTAACGGTGCCAGCTGGCGCCACTGACTTGATGTATTCAGCCGCCATTGCCGCAAGTTGGCGAGGGGCGACTTCTTCAGCGGTTTTATTGATAATGTCACGTGTCCAATCCGTCGCACGAATACGAGATTCAAGCTCAGTTTGATCGACTTCTGGAAGTGTATCCCATTCCAGTACATTCTTTTTCTTTGGTCCACGGTAGCCTTGGTAAAAAGCCCAAACGCTTTCTAAATCCCAACCTTCACCACGAAGTGAAACGAATGCGATGCCTTGCCCATCAAGCGTACGAGCGGCACGTTGAACTGCGCCTAAATCGTGGCCTTCACCAATGTGAATTGTCGCGCCCGATTCAGAAAACGACAAAATAGCTCTTGCTCCCCACTGAGGCTGGGCAGCTTCTTGACTTAAAAATACTGACATCTGTGTAGACATGATTTCTCCTTGTCATGAACCACCCTGTGTGAGTGATTCTGATTATATTTCTTTACCATCCTCCGATGTTACCATTATGTAGGCGTAAAATGTCACGTTGATAAAAAAACGGACCATAAGGTCCGCTTTTTTTGACAAAAATTGTTAACTTGGCTGCGTTTTACCTTGGCTTGATGCCACCTTGCGACCAAATCATGAGAAGTCATGACTAATCCATCTCATCCATCCAGCACAAAATAATAGCCTCTAAAATTTTTTCATTCGAGTGGTTCGGCTCGTCGTCAAATTCTTCAAGGTCCAGTACCCATTGATGTAGATCGGTAAAACGTACGGTTTTAGGATCCGTATCTGGATATAAATCACATAACTCAATCGCAATATCTCGCGAATCAATCCACTTCAAACTCATAATATTTCCTTATATTTATCTGTGATGATCTATATTCTCTGCCAGTTTTACTCACACATTTAGCTTAGTTAGCTAAATGATTAATGATCTTCAGACGCGAGATTCAACGTGTACTTTGGAATCTCAACAACAAGATCGGTATCAGCGACTTTAGCTTGGCAACCAAGGCGAGATTCCATCTCTAAGCCCCATGCTTTATCTAGCATGTCGTCTTCTAGATCGTCACTCTCTTCTAAAGAATCAAAACCTTCACGAATCACAACGTGACATGTTGTACATGCACACGATTTTTCACATGCGTGTTCAATACCAATACCGGCCTTCAGTGCAACATCAAGAACCGTCTCACCAGTTTTTGCTTCTAAAACAGCGCCTTCTGGACATAGATCTTCGTGAGGTAAAACAATAATCTTTGGCATGTTTATCTATTCTCTAACTATTAAATATTATCGACTGACTGACCTGACAGCGCAGCACGAATTGATTTATCCATACGACGAGAAGCAAAGTCTTGGCTTGCTTTGTCGGTGTTCTTAATTTCGAGTTCAATGGCATCAGCATTGTCGCCATTACGCACTTCAATCAGAGCTTCAATCGCTTGAACCAGTTGTTGCTTGCCTTGCTCATCAAGCAGTTCATCGCCATCGGCTTGCATGGCAGCAATCAGGCCTTCGATCACGCGATCCGCTTCTACACGCTGCTCAGCAAGAGCACGTGCTTGCATGTCTTCTTTTGCAAACGTCATCGAATCTTTCAGCATATTAGCAACTTCGTTGTCGCTTAGGCCGTAAGAAGGCTTAACTTGAATTTCAGCTTGTACGCCGGTGCTCTTCTCCATCGCGGTAACCGATAGCAGACCGTCAGCATCCACTTGGTAAGTCACACGAATATGTGCAGCACCAGCCGTCATTGGTGGAATGCCTTTGAGGGCAAAACGAGCCAGTGAACGACAGTCGTCGACCATTTCACGCTCACCTTGTACCGTGTGTACTGTCATTGCCGTTTGGCCGTCTTTGAACGTGGTAAACTCTTGTGCGCGAGCAACAGGGATTGTCGTGTTACGTGGGATGATCTTTTCAACCAATCCCCCCATGGTTTCAATGCCAAGAGACAGCGGGATAACGTCCAGTAGTAGCATTTCAGAGTCAGGCTTATTACCGACTAAGATATCCGCTTGAATCGATGCACCAATCGCAACCACTTCATCAGGGTTAATACTGGTTAGTGGCGTACGACCAAAGAAGTCACCGACCATTTCACGTACAAGTAATGTGCGAGTTGAACCGCCGACCATCACGACTTCTAGTACTTCATCCGCATCAACTTGCGCATCTTTAAGTGCACGACGGCAAGAAAGCAGTGTTTTCTTAACCAGCGGTTTGATGATCTCTTCAAACTCTTCACGAGTTAATGAACCAGACCAACCTAACACGTCAACATCAACACTTTCATCTTCAGATAAGCCAACTTTCGCTTCTGTTGCTGCATCGAGAAGAATACGGTTCTGTTCCGCCGTTAGTGCTGATAAGCCCATTTTCTCTTGGAAATGTTCCGCAATTAAATGGTCAAAGTCGTCGCCGCCTAATGCTGAATCTCCGCCCGTAGCCAGCACCTCAAAGACACCTTTCGATAAACGCAAGATAGAGATATCAAACGTACCACCACCTAAGTCATAAACAGCGATGACGCCTTCGTTACCAGAATCCAAACCGTAAGCAATCGCAGCGGCAGTGGGTTCATTGAGAAGACGTAACACGTGAAGTCCAGCCAGTTGCGCCGCGTCTTTGGTGCCCGCACGTTGTGCATCATCAAAATACGCAGGAACCGTAATCACAGCCCCAGATAACTCGCCACTTAAGGTAGACTCAGCACGTTGCCCGAGCGCTCGCAGAATATCGGCAGAAACCTGGATTGGGTTTTTATTGCCTTGCTCTGTACGAATCACTGGCAAACCATTATCACTCTCTTCGAACTGATAAGGCAGAGACGGGTATCGCTGTTGAATATCCGACAATGAGCGACCAATTAATCGCTTTATTGAGATAATGGTATTTTTAGGATCTGTCTGCGCATTTGCACGCGCTTCATCGCCAGTCGTATAAGATTCAGACTGGTAGTGAACAACGGAAGGTAAAATACTTCGACCTTGTGGATCTTTGAGTGTACTCGCCTTGCCACTGCGCACTGACGCAACCAGCGAGTTTGTTGTCCCTAAATCAATACCCACAGCAAGCTTATGCTGGTGAGGAGCGGCGCTTTGCCCTGGTTCTGCAATCTGAAGTAGTGCCATGGATGGTGTCCTTGTTATACAAACTAGCCGATCAGACGATCTTCAACTAATTCGATTTCATTCTTTAATTTTGCAATAAATTTAAGCTTTCTCACTCGGTCTGCAGCTTCTAACCAAGCCTCACTATCGAGTTCTTGTTGGATAGCAGTTAATTGTTGTTTATACATCTTGCTAACCTTTCCTTCAAATGCAAACAAAGCATCTTCAGGATCAGAACTGTCGGCGATGTCTTCAAGCTCTTCACGCAATTCCATTTGCTCCATTAGGAACATAGGATCTTGCAGGGTCTGCTGCTCACCACGAATATCCTCACCATGTTGCACTAACAGGTATTCAGCTCGGCTGAGTGGATTCTTCAATACCTGATACGCATCATTGATTTGTGCCGCTTTTTGTACGGCCAATAAGCGGTCGCGCTCAGAAGCCGTAGCAAATTTATCAGGATGGAATTGGCGTTGCAGATCTCTAAATTGAGAAGAAAGAAGGCTACCATCCAGTTGAAACTGAAGTGGTAGCCCAAATAATTCGAAATGATTCATGTAACGGTGGTCCTAAGTTTAGGCTCTTGTTCCAGAGCCTAATTTTATTCTTCGCTTACAACGCTTAACGAGCGAGGCGTTTAAACATTGAAGCTCTCACCACAACCGCATTCGCCTTTCGCGTTAGGGTTGTTGAATTCAAAACCTTCGTTTAGGCCTTCTTTTACGTAATCAAGCTCAGTACCGTCTAGGTAAACGAGGCTCTTTGAATCAATAATGACCTTAACCCCCGAATGCTCGAACACTTGGTCTTCTTCGTTAAGCTCATCAACGAATTCTAGTACGTACGCCATACCCGAACAGCCAGTCGTTTTTACCGCTAAGCGCAACCCGATACCTTTACCACGGTTATCTAGGAAAGCTTGAACTCGGCTCGCTGCCGTATCTGTCATGGTGATGGCCATACTACAACCTTGTGTTTTATATAAATTGAGAACTCAGGGGGAGCACAAAGGGTGCTCCCAAATATTACTTATTTTTTAAAAGTGATTACGTTCGTCGAAGCGATTAGTGCTTCTTCTTGTAATCCGCAACCGCCGCTTTGATTGCATCTTCAGCAAGAATTGAACAGTGAACTTTCACTGGTGGCAACTCAAGCTCTTCTGCGATTTCAGAGTTTTTGATTGCCGCAGCTTCATCAATACTTTTACCTTTAACCCACTCGGTGACGAGTGAGCTAGAAGCGATTGCACTACCGCAACCGTAAGTTTTGAATTTTGCGTCTTCAATAATCCCTTCTGCAGATACTTTGATTTGCAGTTTCATTACGTCACCACAAGCTGGAGCGCCAACCATGCCACTGCCTACACTTGGGTCTTCTTTATCAAACGAACCTACGTTACGTGGGTTTTCGTAGTGGTCAATTACTTTTTCGCTATATGCCATGATAGTTACCTCGAATCCTCTATTTCCGTGAGATTAGTGATGAGCCCACTCAACCGTGTTCAAATCAATCCCTTCTTTATACATATCCCATAGAGGAGACATGTCGCGTAATTTATTTACCGCTACACGAATTTGTGCAATCGCGTAGTCGATTTCTTCTTCCGTTGTGAAACGGCCGAATGAGAAACGTACTGAGCTGTGTGCCAGTTCATCGTTCAAACCAAGAGCGCGTAGAACGTATGAAGGCTCTAGGCTTGCAGATGTACATGCAGAACCCGATGATACCGCTAGATCTTTCAAAGACATAAGCAGAGACTCACCTTCAACAAAAGCAAAGCTCACGTTAAGGTTATGTGGTACTCGTTGGTCTAAGTCGCCGTTTACTGTTACTGCTTCTAGATCTTGAACACCTTTCAATAGGCGTTCGCGAAGTGCGAGTGCGTGGTCGTAATCTTTCTGCATGTCTTGTTTGGCGATAGCAAACGCTTCACCCATGCCCACGATTTGGTGAGTCGCAAGCGTGCCAGAACGGAAACCACGCTCATGGCCACCACCGTGCATTTGCGCTTCAAGACGAATACGCGGCTTACGACGAACGTACAAAGCACCAATGCCTTTAGGGCCATATGCTTTGTGCGCAGAAAGAGAGATAAGATCAACTTTCATCTCTTTTACATCTAGAGGGATTTTACCCGCAGATTGCGCCGCATCAACGTGGAAAATGATCTTGCGTGAACGACACAGTTCGCCGATTGCAGCAATATCTTGAATGACACCAATCTCGTTGTTTACGTGCATGATAGAAACAAGAACCGTATCTTCACGCATTGCTGCCTGTAGCTTGTCTAGATCGATGATGCCATTGGCTTCAGGCTCTAGGTAAGTCACCTCAAAACCTTCACGCTCTAGTTGGCGACAGGGATCAAGAACCGCTTTGTGTTCGGTTTTACACGTGATTACGTGTTTACCTTTCTTCTCGTAAAAGTGCGCGGCACCTTTAATCGCAAGGTTGTCTGATTCTGTAGCACCTGACGTGAAAACAATCTCACGTGGGTCTGCATTTAGTAGATCGGCAATTTGCTCACGAGCATTATCTACTGATTCTTCTGCCTGCCAGCCGTAACGGTGTGAACGAGATGCAGGGTTACCGAAGTTACCGTCCATCGTCATACACTGAACCATTTTTTCAGCAACACGTGGATCGACTGGACATGTAGCTGAATAGTCAAAGTAAATAGGCAGTTTCATTTTCTACTCCAATGTAAAAACTGACCGCTAAGAGCGGGCATTAACACCGTGAGGTGCTGCACTAATCGTTGTAGTGCTCGTATTTCTATGTGCAAAACCATTATTGACCGCAAGATCGATATCTTGACGATCCGAAATTTGTAAAACTTCGTTATCTTTCATTAGCTCACCGAGCGTAATGTCGTTTAAGAAACTGCTAATACGGGAGCTTAAATCACGCCACAGAGTGTGCGTTAAACAACGACTGCCACCTTGGCAATCAGCTCGACCGTGACACTTAGTTGCATCAACAGATTCATCGACTGCAGCAATCACTGTTCCGACAGCAATATCGTGCGCTTCAGCGCCTAAGCGATAACCACCACCAGGTCCGCGAACACTAGCCACTAAGCCCGCTTTACGCAACTTAGAAAAGAGTTGCTCTAAGTAAGATAACGAGATGCCTTGTCGCTCTGAAATGTCTGCCAGAGGAACCGGGCTTTTTTGCGAATGCAGTGCTACATCTAGCATAGCTGTTACCGCATATCTTCCTTTAGATGTAAGTTTCATATCACGCCGTATCCACATTGTTTATGTGGATGGAATCTTCCCATACCCGACCAAATTGGTCAAGTATTTAGTTGACTATATTGGTCAGGTATTTATCCCTAAGCTTTATGCGGCATTTATTGGCTTTTTTGACGCTTCTCAATCGACGTCAAAATACCGCGCAACGTATTGATCTCTTGTAACTCTGGGCGAGCACGGCTGAATAAACGGCGTAGTTTATTCATCACCTGACCCGGCTTATCCTTAGAGATAAATTGGGTATCAATGATCACTTTTTCAAGGTGCTCGTAGAACATTTCTAGTTCTTCGTGACGAGGGTACTCATCTTGTTGCTGTGGCTGATATTGGCTCGCCACCATATCAAGGTGAGCGACACGCACTTCGTAGCTCAGAGTCTGTACTGCCATCGCTAGGTTTAGCGAGCTGTATTCAGGGTTAGCTGGGATACATACATGGAAGTGGCACTTTTGAAGTTCATCGTTAGTCAAGCCAGTACGTTCACGGCCGAACACTAATGCAACTGGGTGCTTTTGACCTTCAATTGCAAACTTTTGTCCGCACTCACGAGGCTCAAGCATTGGCCATTCAAGTGTTCTTGAGCGAGCACTTGAACCAACCACTAAACCACAATCCTTCACCGCTTCATCAAGCGTTGAAACGATGGTTGCACTTTCTGCGATGTCACCCGCACCCGCTGCCAGTGCTAAGGTCTGCTCGTCAACTTCACATTGAGGGTCGACAAGAACTAATTGACTTAAACCCATCACTTTCATTGCGCGAGCTGCTGAACCGATATTTCCCGAATGAGACGTACCGACCAGAACGACTTTTACATTGTCTAACATGCTATATGACACCACTTTAAAAATAATCGCGAGATATTAACACATAGCAAAGTAAAATGGTCAGACCCTTAACGGAATGTGAAACCAAGAGTTCAAAAAATAACCACTTCCTTTTTGCGGAAACTTTGGTATACTCGCCGCCGCTTTAAACTGTTCTTTAACATCTTGTGGGAAAAACCATATGCATCCAATGCTAAACATTGCGATACGCGCTGCGCGTAAAGCTGGCAACCATATTGCTAAATCTCTAGAAACAACTGATAAGATCGAATCGTCTCTAAAAGGTAACAATGATTACGTTACGAACATTGCTCAAGAAGCTGAGTACATGATCATTGAGACAATCAAATCATCTTACCCAGAGCACAGCATTATTTCTGAAGAGTCAGGCCTAACTGAAGGTAAAGACTCTGACGTACAATGGATCGTTGACCCACTAGATGGCACCAACAACTTTGTAAAAGGTTTCCCTCACTTCTCTGTTTCTATCGCTGTTCGCATGAACGGTCGCACAGAAGTGGCTTGTGTTTATGACCCAATGCTAAACGAGCTATTCACAGCTCAACGTGGCGCTGGCGCTCAACTTAACAATGCTCGTATGCGTGTCACTCAACTTAAAGACCTTCAAGGTACGGTTCTAGCGACTGGTTTCCCATTCAAGCAAAAACAACACTCTGAATCTTTCATGAAGATCATCTCAGCACTATTCGTAGATTGTGCTGATTTCCGTCGTACTGGTTCTCCAGCTCTTGATCTATGTTACCTAGCCGCTGGCCGTGTTGACGGTTACCTAGAACTTGGCCTTAAGCCATGGGATCTAGCTGCTGGTGATCTCATCGCTCGTGAAGCTGGTGCTATCATGACTGACTTTGCTGGCGGTACTGACTACATGACGTCTGGCAATGTTGTTGCTTCAAGCGCTCGTGGTGTTAAGTCAATTCTTAAGCATGTTCGTGAGAACTCAAACGAAGGTATGCTGAAGTAATTCAGACCTTATGTTAATGCTCTTTAATTAAGAGCCAAAGACTTTCAAAGCCTCGCGATTGCGAGGCTTTTTTGTATCTGCGACTCAACATTCGTTCACTACGGAGATCTGTCCCATTTAGAACATCCACTCATGTGATTTGATTCATCTTGGAAAGAGTGGGCAGCATCGTTCAGATACATAAACTTGCCCATAAAATACCGACATAAAAAAACCGCTAGTTGCCTAGCGGTTTTTTTGTTTAACGAAACTTGTTGAGCCGAGGCTTAAGGCATTTCGTCAAACTCCTCACCTTCTTTTTCCACTTTTGGTGGCATGAGGTGCTCACGCGTAATACCCAACTTCATCGCCAGTGCAGATGCAACATAGATAGAAGAGTAAGTACCTACCGTAATACCCAATAGAAGTGCAGTCGCGAAGCCGTGAATCATAGCGCCGCCCTGTGCGAACAGAGCTATAACTACAAATAGCGTCGTGCCAGAAGTGATTAATGTCCGGCTCAATGTTTGTGTGATTGAGCTGTTCAATACTTCTGCGGCTTCACCTTTACGTATCTTACGGAAATTCTCACGAATCCGGTCAAATACAACGATGGTATCATTGAGGGAGTAACCAACCACGGTCAGCAAGGCTGCCACAATGGTAAGATCCACCTCAATTTGCATTAGAGAGAAGACACCCAGTGTAATGATAACGTCGTGTGCCAGTGCTAATACCGCACCTGCTGCCAATCGCCATTCAAATCGCACCGAAACGTAGATCAAGATACAGATAAGAGAAACCAAGATAGCAAGGCCACCCGCTTCCGTGAGTTCGTCTCCTACGTTTGGACCAACGAACTCGATACGGCGCATATCAACTTGCTCACCAGTACCGACTTTAATTGCAGACAGAATTTGATTACCAAGCGTTTCACCAGCAACCCCCTCACGTGGACGCAGACGAACCATTACTTCACGTGCAGAACCAAAGTTCTGTACCGTTGCATCACCGAAACCTTCAGCTTCTAGTGCACTACGGATATCCGGTAGATTTGCAGGATGCTCAAAACCTACCTCAATCAAAGTACCGCCAGTAAAGTCTAGACCCCAGTTCAACGACTTCGTTGTTAAGGTAAAGATAGCAGTACCAATCATCAAGATAGAAAATAGAAAGGCAACCTTTGACCAACGCATAAAGTCGATCATTTTTTCTGCTTTTAGAATCTGAAACATATTAATTCCTAGCCTTAGATCGACAGTTTCTTAACGCGTTTACTGCCGTACATCAGGTTCACGATACAACGTGTTCCGACAATAGCTGTAAACATTGAAGTCAAGATACCAATAGATAACGTTACCGCGAAGCCTTTAATCGCACCCGTACCCACAGCGAATAGAATGATGGCTGTTAGTAGCGTGGTGATGTTGGCATCGGCGATGGTGCTAAATGCGTTTGCATAACCTTGGTGAATCGCTTGTTGTGGACTGCGTCCATCTCGAAGCTCTTCACGTATTCGCTCAAAGATAAGCACGTTGGCATCGACAGCCATACCGACCGTCAATACGATACCGGCGATACCGGGTAGCGTCATGGTCGCGCCAGGAATCATCGACATCACACCAATGATCAACACCAAGTTCGCCATCAGCGCAACGTTCGCAATCAGACCGAAAGTACGGTAGTAAAGCAGTGTAAATAGCATTACCGCAGCCATACCCCAAACCATCGCCATGATTCCCATATCGATGTTTTGTTGACCCATAGATGGACCAATTGTACGTTCTTCAACAATCGAGATAGGTGCAATCAGTGCACCAGCACGAAGTAGAAGCGCCAGGTTATGAGCTTCAGCCGTTGAGTCGATACCTGTAATACGGAAGTTACGGCCAAGTGCAGATTGAATCGTGGCTTGGTTGATCACTTCTTCGTGTTTACTTAAGATAACTCGACCTTCAGGTGTTTTACGGCCGCTGTCTTTATACTCTGCAAATACGGTCGCCATTAGCTTACCGATATTTTGACGAGAGAATGTCGACATTTTGCTACCACCTTCGCTATCAAGCGAGATGTTAACTTGCGGGCGCCCATATTCATCAACACTTGAGCTTGCATCTGTGATGCTAGAACCGCCTAAGATAACGCGCTTCTTAAGTACCACAGGGCGACCATCACGATCTTGCTTGATTTCACTACCCGCAGGCGCTCGTCCAGAAGCAGCGGCAGCCAAATCGGCACTGCTGTCCACCTCTCGGAATTCAAGAGTTGCCGTAGCACCTAAAATTTCTTTAGCGCGAGCGGTGTCTTGAACACCAGGCAATTCCACTACGATACGGCTAGCACCTTGACGCTGAACCAAAGGTTCTGCAACGCCCAGTTCGTTAACACGGTTACGTAGAATAGTAATATTTTGCTCTACTGCGTAGTTACGGATTTCTTGAAGACGAGCCTCTGTGAAGTTCGCAACCAAAGAGAAACGACCATTAGATGCAGAATCGACGAACGTCATATCTTGGTGTTTCGATTGCAGTAGCGATTTCGCTTGCGCGAGCTGCTCTTCGTTACGTAAGATCACTTCAACCGCATCTTTACCTGATGGGCGAATCGCACGATAACGCACTTTTTCTTCACGAAGTTCACTACGGAACGCTTCCTCTTGTTGGCCAACCAGTTTTTCCATTGCAGCATCCATATCCACTTCCATTAAGAAGTGAACACCACCACGTAGGTCAAGACCGAGTTTCATTGGTGCAGCACCAATAGATTCAAGCCAATCGGGCGTTGAAGCCGCAAGGTTTAAAGCAACGATAACATCATCGCCTAACGCTTCTGTGATGACATCACGAGCGCTAATTTGCGTATCTGTATCGTTAAAGCGAACAAGAATTGAACCGTTCTCTAGAGCAACGGATTTAGTAGAAAGACTCTCTGCTTTAAGAGCATCGGTGACAGCATCCAGCGTAGACAGATCTACAGAGGCGCCGCGCGCCCCTGTAACTTGAACTGCTGGATCTTCACCGTATATATTTGGAAGTGCGTACAACGCAGCAATAGCGATGGTAAACATCACCATTAAATACTTCCATAACGGATAACGGTTTAGCACAGCGAGGATCCTCTAGCTGTTTATAGAGATTTCAGAGTACCTTTTGGTAGCACTGCTGTAATGAAGTCTTTTTTGATCACAACTTCATTGCTTGTGTTCAGTTCGATAGCAACGTAGTCGCTGTCTTCTGCAATCTTAGTAATCTTGCCGATTAGACCACCGCTGGTCAGAACTTCATCACCTTTACCCATTGAAGACATAAGGTTCTTGTGCTCTTTAACACGCTTAGCTTGTGGGCGGTAGATCATGAAGTAGAAGATCACAGCGAACATACCTAGCATGATTAGCATTTCGAAACCGCCGCCTGCTGGTGCACCTTCTGTTGCTGCGTGAGCTTGAGAAATAATAAACATTTAAAACATCCTCTATTATATTTTTGTAATTGATTGTCTAATTGGGTTGCATCCCTTTATTTTCAAGCCCCAACGCTCGGAAGAGAGATGGGCCTCGCAAAAAAGCAATACTAAGACTCTTTACCTAGTGGTGGCACTTCACGTCCCATTCTTGCATAGAACTCCGCAACGAACTCTTCAAAACGATCGTCATCGATAGACTGACGAATGTCAGACATAACTCGTTGATAGAAACGCAAGTTGTGAATCGTGTTCAGTCGAGCGCCTAGGATTTCGTTACAACGATCCAAATGGTGTAAGTAAGATTTGCTGTAGTTCTGACAAGTGTAACAGTCACACTCTGAATCTAGTGGTGTTGTATCCGTTTTATGCTTCGCATTGCGGATCTTGATCACACCTTCAGTGACAAATAGGTGGCCGTTACGAGCATTTCGCGTTGGCATTACACAGTCAAACATGTCGATACCACGACGAACACCTTCAACTAAATCTTCCGGTTTGCCTACACCCATCAGGTAACGAGGCTTATCTTCAGGCAGTTGAGGACATGTGTGTTCCAGAATACGGTGCATGTCTTCTTTTGGTTCGCCTACAGCTAGACCACCAACAGCATAACCGTCAAAACCAATTTCGGTTAGCCCTTTAACGGAGATATCACGAAGGTCTTCGTACACGCCACCTTGAACAATGCCGAACAGTGAATTCGGGTTTTCAAGTTGGTCAAAGTGATCACGTGAGCGCTGAGCCCAACGGAGAGACATCTCCATCGAGTCTTTCGCTTCTTTATGCGTTGCAGGATAAGGCGTACATTCATCAAAGATCATGACGATATCTGAACCTAGATCCTTTTGGATTTCCATCGACTTTTCAGCGTCCATGAAGATTTTGTCACCGTTGACAGGGTTACGGAAGTGAACGCCTTCTTCAGTAATTTTACGCGTCGCACCTAGGCTGAATACTTGGAAGCCGCCTGAATCGGTTAGGATCGGTCCTTTCCAATTCATGAAATCGTGCAAATCGCCGTGCAGTTTCATGATCTCTTGTCCAGGACGTAACCATAAGTGGAACGTATTACCTAGCAGAATTTCAGCACCTGTGTCTTTCACTTCTTCAGGCGTCATACCTTTCACCGTACCGTAGGTACCGACAGGCATAAATGCTGGTGTTTCAACGCTACCGCGTTCAAACTGAAGTTGGCCACGACGTGCGCCGCTGTTTGTTTTCTTAAGTTCGTATTTTAATTTCACGAAGCCTCCAATATGCCAGAGAAACAATCTGACTGATAATTCAGAACCTTAAGCTAGTCATAAGTTCAATCTAGCAAGTTCTATGAGGAGCGGTCGCGTATTCCTTGCGAGAGATTAGGCCGTTACCAGCCCGACTCCTAGCCTACTGCTAGCACCCGTAAATACTTTTCTTTATTGGTAAGTTGGTTAAGTCACCAAGCTTTAAACTATGCTGTTTTCTTGTGGATGAACATCGCATCGCCGTAGCTGAAGAAGCGGTATTTGCTCTTCACTGCGTGATCATAGGCGCCCATCACATGATCATAACCCGCAAATGCACTCACCAACATAATCAGTGTCGATTCAGGTAAGTGAAAATTGGTAATCAAACAGTCGATCAGTTGGTATTCATACCCTGGGAAAATGAAGATATCGGTATCACCAAAGAACGGCACTAACTCCGTACCTTTCTTCAAGGCATCTTGCGCAGCACTTTCTAGGGAGCGAACTGATGTTGTACCAACGGCAATAATACGCCCGCCACGTGCTTTTGCCGCCGCTACCGCATCAACCACGTCTTGCGGTACTTCAACGTATTCAGCGTGCATATGGTGATCATTGATGTTATCCACTTTAACCGGCTGGAATGTACCAGCACCAACGTGAAGGGTGACATAAGCAAATTCAACGCCTTTATCCTTCATGTCAGCCATCAACTTGTCATCAAAGTGCAGCCCTGCAGTTGGCGCCGCAACGGCCCCCGGTTTCTCATTATAGACCGTCTGGTAGCGTTCTTTATCAGCGTCTTCATCGGGGCGATCAATATAGGGAGGCAGAGGCATGTGACCCACGCTGTTAAGAATCTCTAAAACGCTTTGATCAGACGTGAAATGGATTTCAAACAGCGCATCATGTCGCGCCACCATTTCAGCTTCATATTCATCGTTTTCACCAAGGAACAGCTTGGTCCCCGGCTTCGGTGATTTTGAACAACGAACATGCGCTAGGATACTTTTCTCATCAAGCATTCGCTCGACTAACACTTCAAGCTTACCACCTGAAGCCTTACGCCCAAATACACGAGCAGGTATCACACGGGTGTTATTGAATACGACAAGATCGCCAGGCTCAACCAAATCCAAAACGTCTTTAAATGAACCATCAGCCAGGTTGCCATTATTGCCGTCTAATTTAAGTAGACGGCTAGCTGTACGCTCTTGTTGAGGGTAGCGAGCGATGAGCTCATCTGGTAGATCAAAGTGAAAATCTGAAACTTGCATGTGTCTGGTCTTGTCTTAGTTGATGAGATTTGTGCCGTTGACGAATAAGCCACTGTCGCGAATAAATCGTTACCGTAAAGAAAACGTTACCGTAAGTCTATCGCAAACACGACTAAAAATTTCGCAGTGGGCTAGTATAGGCACACGAGCCGCAATAGCAAGGTTTACAGAAAGGGATTATTGTAATGAGGCGTAAAATAGTACAACGGATTACCACCTTAGACCTTAATAATTAGTGGCCGAAAACTCATACAAAAATGCGCTAGCTCTCAGTTATTTTTTAGATAAGAAACTATAGTAATAATAACAAATAAAAAAAGGAGGTTAGTATGATAAAGGTTGAAGATATGATGACTCGTAACCCTCATACCCTATTGCGCTCACACTCACTGGCCGACGCAAAACACATGATGGAAGCGCTCGACATCCGCCATATCCCCGTTGTTGATGCCGACAGAAAGTTATTAGGCGTCGTCACACAACGAGACATTCTTGCCGCTCAAGAGTCTAGCTTACAAAACATTCCCCAAGCTCAATCATTTACTCTGGCTACACCACTCAACGATATTATGCATAAAAGCGTTATGTCAGTAGAGCCGCGAGCGGGGTTGAAAGAGTCGGCGGTTTATATGCAAAAACACAAAGTGGGTTGTTTGCCTGTTGTCGATCATCATGAATTAGTCGGTATTATCACTGACAGTGATTTCGTTACCATCGCGATCAATTTGCTGGAACTGCAAGAAGAAGTCGAGCCAGAAGAAGTCGAGCCAGAAGAAGCGGAAGTTGAATAACACTCGGAAGTGATATAAGAAGAGCGGCCAATCAAGCCGCTCGAAGGGTTTGTTTATCAATGTGGAGTATTGTGGGCGATTATAGAAGCCCAGAGACCACATCGGCTAACTGATGAAAGGTTTCGCGGCGTGAAGAGCTTGGGCGCCATACAAGGCCAATATCTCGGTGCGCCTGTTGACCTGGAGGATCGATCACCACAAGGTTCTGATTTTCAAGCAAACCATGGTCGATCGCCATCTGAGGAATAAAGGTCGTACCTAAGCCATTGGCGACCATTTGAACTAACGTATGAAGACTCGTTGCCGTGAACGGGTTGATCTTCTCTTTATCCGTTAACTTACAAGCCGACACTGCATGCTCTGTTAAGCAATGCTCATTCTCCAACAAGAATACAGATTCGTCTGGCAGGTCATCGTATTTAATCGGCACACGAATACCATCTGCTTGATTGCGACTTATCACCATTCGAAAAGGATCTTGCCCAACCACTCTGCTTTCCATATTGTCGATGTCGACAGGCAAAGCCAGAATCAGCACATCTAAATCACCATGACGTAGCGCAGCCAACAGGTTGGTCGTGGTATCTTCACGTAGCAGTAAGTTCAACTGTGGAAAGCGTTGGTTCACTTCTTGTACCAAATCGCACAAAAGGAACGGCGCTATTGTTGGTATACATCCCACTCGTAACTGACCTTGCATTGCGTCTCCGGTACATAAACTTCCGAGTTCAACCAGATCTTGCCCTTTTGCCAGTAGCTCTCGTCCATGTTTAACCACCAGCTCACCAGCTTGAGTGAAAACCAAAGGACTCTTTTTATCTTTCTTCTCATAAAGCGGGCAACCAATCAACTCTTCGAGGTTTTGAATCCCTTTACTTAACGTCGATTGACTGACGAAACAGCGATCAGCAGCATCGCTAAAGTGACGAGTTTCGTGAAGGGTAACAAGATAGTGAAGCTGCTTAAGACTTGGCCATTTATTCATGAAATTACTTTGTAATATGAGTAGGATAAGTTATGTAAAGGTCCGCAGACCTCAGGATTAAGCAAAGATTACACTCATCGCTTTTTTCGATTAGCTTAATCTATTTAATTCGCTTTTTTCTATAGTACCGATTGTACTATAGTTTGTCCCGTACAAAAGGAGCCCAAACAAAGATGTGTTGGGCCAACTAATTTTTTAGGAGATTCCAAAATGGTACTAGTAGGTCGTCAAGCCCCTGACTTTACTGCAGCAGCTGTTCTAGGTAACGGTGAGATCGTTGATAACTTCAACTTCGCAGAATTCACTAAAGGTAAGAAAGCGGTTGTTTTCTTCTACCCACTAGACTTCACTTTCGTTTGTCCTTCAGAGCTGATCGCTTTCGACAACCGTCTTGAAGATTTCCAAGCTAAAGGCGTTGAAGTAATCGGTGTTTCTATCGATTCACAATTCTCTCACAACGCATGGCGTAACACTGCTATCTCTGATGGCGGTATCGGTCCAGTTAAATACCCTCTTGTTGCTGACGTTAAGCACGAGATCTGCAAAGCATACGATGTTGAGCACCCAGAAGCAGGCGTTGCTTTCCGTGGTTCTTTCCTAATCGACGCTGACGGTCTTGTACGTCACCAAGTAGTTAACGATCTTCCACTCGGTCGTAACATCGACGAAATGCTACGCATGGTAGACGCGCTAAACTTCCACGAGAAGAACGGTGAAGTTTGTCCTGCACAATGGGAAGAAGGTAAATCAGGTATGGACGCATCTCCAAAAGGTGTTGCAGCATTCCTATCTGAGCACGCTGACGACCTAAGCAAGTAATGACCTCTTAAGCCCGAACTCAACACGGGTTAATGGTTGGAAGACTCTCTATAAAGAGACATAAAGCATAAGCTAATAGCGCAAAGCGCACCGCCAATCAGTTAAGAAGTAAAGTCCTATTAAAAGCCCGAAGTTAACGCTTCGGGCTTTTTGTTTTCCCACTAACCTCCATCCTAAACTGTCTCTTGTGATACATAATTGAGGTAGCGCTAACCCCAAACTTTACCTCTATTTTCCTCTGCTACCACCTATTCATATCTGTATCTAGATTGCTATGATTTCATCAGTATCTATTTAAACGGATAAACACGATGAACACCGAAATTGAAGTCTGTATCGATAACTTAGAATCTCTGCATAACGCCCTATCTGGTGGTGCGAATCGAATTGAGCTTTGCTCGTCATTAGCTCTTGGCGGATTAACTCCAAGCTTCGGAATGATGAAGCAAGCAGCTCGAATTTCGTCAGTTCCGGTCTACGCTATGATAAGACCAAGACAAGGCGACTTCCTTTTCGATGCCGATGACGTAATGTCTATGCTTCACGATATTCAAGCCGCTGCCGATGCCGGTTTAAATGGGGTAGTACTGGGTGCATTAACGCCGAAAGGGGAAATTGACATGCCGATGATGCAAACCCTCGCAACTAAGGCTCATCAACTCAAATTAGGCATTACCTTCCACCGCGCCATTGACCAACTTCAGGATTATAAAGTAGCACTGGAACGAATTATCGAACTTGGCTGTGAGCGTGTTCTAACATCAGGGCTTGCTGTGAATGCTGAGCAAGGCATCGATGTATTGGCGGCAATGGCCAAACAAGCCGATGGACGAATTGATATCATGGCGGGGGCTGGTGTTAACGCTGCGAATGCCAAAAGGATTCAAAGCGCTACTCAAGTACCTGCTCTTCACCTTTCCGGTAAATCGACAAGACCGAGCCGAATGGAAAACAATTCGAAGGCTCAAATGGGCGGTGATGACATTGATGATTATCAGATCCCCGTGACGGACACGAGTAAAATATCCGCTGTAAGAGCCGCTCTCATCGATAACAGATAGCTCTTATCAATAACAGATGACTCTTACCAATAACAGAAAGGCGTTGTAAATAAAAACGAGCATGAGCTCAATAAACATATCACTTCAGTGCGTCATCTAGGCTTTGATCACCTAGGTGGCGTACATCTTTACCTTTAACGAAATAGATGATGTATTCACAAATATTCTGACAACGATCGCCCACCCGCTCAATCGCCCTTGCAGACCACATCACTTGTAAGATGTTAGGAATGTTCTTAGGGTCTTCCATCATGTAAGTCATCAACTGACGAATCACGGCTTCGTATTCCGCATCGAGCTTATCATCGAGCTTATGCACTTCAGCCGCAGCATCTACATCCATTCGCGCAAACGCATCTAAAACCTGATGAAGCATAGTGATCGCTTGTCGACACAGTGGCTCTAAAGAGACATGAAACTTCTGCTCTTTCGTTGAAGGAATATCTATCGCACCTTGGGCAATCTTAGAAGCCACATCACCAATTCTTTCGAGATCAGTAATGGTTTTTATGATCGCCATTATCAAACGTAGGTCTTTCGCTGTTGGCTGACGTTTGGCAATAATACGCGTGCAAGCCTCATCAATCGACACTTCCATTGCATTCACTTTATGGTCGTCACGAATGACTTTTTTCGCCAACTCAACATCGTCTTTGTGAAGCGCTTGCATCGCGAAAGAAAGTTGTTGCTCCACCAATCCCCCCATGGTCAGTACATGGGTACGGATCGACTCTAGTTCGACATTGAATTGCCCTGAAATATGGCGACCGAAATGCATATCAGCTCCTTGAAAAGAAATGAAACAAGCCATTGATATAAGAGTGGCTTAGCTCTAGATGACTCCAATCCAAACGGTTAGCCATACCTACCTGTTATGTAGTCTTCTGTTTGATTTTTCAATGGAGACGTGAAGATTGAGTCCGTATCTGAGTACTCGATCAACTTACCCATATGGATAAAAGCCGTGTGGTCACTCACGCGAGCGGCCTGCTGCATGTTATGAGTAACAATAACCACGGTGTACTGTGTTTTCAGATCATTAATCAGCTCTTCAATCGTCAAAGTAGAAATAGGATCGAGTGCCGATGTCGGTTCGTCTAACAATAAAACTTCTGGTTCGATCGCGACCGCACGAGCGATAACCAAACGCTGCTGCTGACCGCCTGATAGACCAAATGCATTTTCATGTAATCTGTCTTTAACTTCATCCCATAATGCAGCGGCACGTAAAGAACGTTCAACTGCGTCATCCAGATCTCGCCGATTACTCATGCCTTGTAGCCTCAATCCATAAACGACATTCTCATAGATAGATTTAGGGAAGGGATTCGGGCGCTGGAAAACCATTCCAACTCGACGTCTCAACGTGGCAACATCAACCTTAGGGTGGTACACATTCTTACCATGCAGCTTCACTTTCCCTGAAACCTTACAGCCCTCAACTAAATCGTTCATTCGATTAATGCAGCGCAACAAGGTTGACTTACCACACCCAGATGGACCGATAAAAGCCGTTACTTGCCCTTTCGGTATTTGCATGGAGATATCATCAAGCGCTTGGCTCTCTTTATAATAAAGATTCAACCCTTCAATAGAGATAGCCGTCTGCTCATCGGTTAGGTTATTAACATCAAGTGGTGCTTGGTAACCCAAAGTTTCATTAATCGAGAACATTTAATCTTGTCCTAAGGTTCGGTATTTTTCACGCAAGTTATTACGAATATTAATGGCTGTTAAATTCAACCCAACAATCACTGTAACCAATAAAAATGACGTCGCATAAACGAGAGGGCGAGCAGCTTCGATATTAGAGGTTTGAAAGCCAACATCGTAGATATGAAAACCTAAATGCATGAACTTTCGTTCTAAGTGTAGGTAGGGGAATTGACCATCAACAGGCAAACTGGAGGCAAGCTTAACCGCCCCCACGAGCATTAATGGCGCCACTTCACCCGCGGCTCTCGCAACCGCCAAGATTAATCCCGTAATAATGGCGGGGCTGGCCATCGGTAACACAATTCGCCATAGCGTCTCAAATTGAGTGGCCCCGAGAGCCAAAGAGCCATGCCTCACTGAGCTAGGAATTCGCGTTAAACCTTCTTCCGTTGTCACAATCACAACCGGAAGTGTCAATACAGCTAAGGTTAGAGCCGACCAAAGTAGCCCCGGCGTACCGAATGTTGGAGCCGGTAATCGCTCAGCATAAAACAGGCTATCGATAGAGCCACCAATCGTATAAACGAAAAAGCCTAAACCAAAAACGCCATAAACGATCGACGGAACCCCGGCTAAATTGATAACCGCAATACGAATTAAACGGGTTAATGCATTACTTTGAGCGTATTCATGTAGATAGATCGCAGCAACAACCCCTAAAGGCATCACAACAATCGACATTAATATCACCAGTAATACGGTACCAAAAATGGCTGGGAAAACACCACCTTCAGAGTTCGAATCTCGGGGGTTTTCAGATACAAACTTCCACACTTGCTTCCCCCAATGCCCTACTTTTTCAAGGTAAGACATCTTATTGGGATACCAATAGTCCAATATATGACTGAGTGGTATCTCAACCTGCTTACCTGTCATATCTTCAACAAGCAAACTTTCGACATTCAGTTGTGTTCTGAGATGCTCTAACTTGATTTCAGCGTCGTCTAATTGGTGCTGTAATTTGAGTTTGGTTTCTGTATACGTTTTAAGATAGTCATCACTAACAGACTCATTGAGTTCTAGTTTACGCTTTTCTAAACGCAGGTTTTCTAATTGCCAACTCACATTGCTGATCTCTTGATTGACAACGCGTGATGTTTCTTCACGAAGCGAATCAGCAAACAACAAGCCGTCTTCTAGCTTTTGATCAATGTTCGAATAGAATGTTCCTGAAGCCGTTTTAAAACCAACCGGTTTACCAAAGAAATCCCCTCCTCGACTTCGCTCAATCACCGCCCACTCAGGCGGAGTTGTGGGCTCTCGTAAGTTAATATCCAGTATTGAAACAAAATCAGCCGGATAAAGCTCTCTGTTGCCGACTTTGATGCTTAATCGCTGTATTAGTCCCATGGATAGATTTTGAGGAGACAAAAGATCATGCACTTGTGGTACTTGCTCGATCGGAATGTACTTTCGCTCATACAACTGACCTACCAGCACATCTTGCTTCGACACCATTTTGTCAAGATCAACAACCAGCGAGCGCTCTTTAGAGTCAACATGCCATTGATACAAAGGGGCCGGCCAAAAGTAGGTTAACCCTTTCCAGCCAATCAGTAACATTAGGCCAAGAACAGAAAGCATACTAATACTCACCGCCCCACCCGTTAACCAAATCCATGGAGAGCCAGATTTAACCCAAGATAATAATGACTTCAGTTTATTCATCATCAACGCCCCTGCTCTTGGTATGCTGAAACCAAGAAATAGCCTAGCTCACGAGGTACGCTAGCCAAATAACGAAAAGCCATTGAGACACATTGAGGTAAACCTATAAAACTACAGCGCACGATATTTATCTCTCAGTCTTTGTCTAACCCACTCTGCGACTGAGTTGACTGCGAACGTGAAAATAAACAGCAAGAGTGCCGCTAAGAACAGTAAACGGAAGTGAGAGCCTCCCACTTCTGACTCTGGTAATTCGACGGCAATCGTTGCCGATAATGTTCTCATCCCTTCCAAAATATTCCAATCAAGGATTGGCGTATTGCCGGTCGCCATCAATACAATCATCGTTTCGCCAACAGCACGCCCTAATCCCATCATAATAGCTGAGAATATACCTGGACTCGCCGTAAGTAATACGACATGAATCAGGGTCTGCCACGCTGTTGCTCCCAACGCTAATGAGCCATCGGATAAGTGTTTAGGTACGGAAAAAATCGCATCTTCTGCAATAGTGAAGATGGTAGGAATAATCGCAAACCCCATAGCAAAACCAACGACTAACGCGTTACGTTGGTCAAAGTCGATGCCATAACTGGCCAAGAAAGTTCGAATATCACCATTAAACAGCAGCGCTTCGATGCTGTTGCCACCCGCAAAGACGGCCACCACCGTAATCACCAATACCGGGATCAAGATCAGCGCATGCCAACCATTAGAAAAACGACTCGTTACTATCTTTGGCAAACAGAACCAAGCCAGCCCAGAAACTAATGTACTCAATGGCAGCAACACCATTAATGAAAAAACAGCCGTCAAATGGGTTTCAACGATGGGGGCAAACCAAAGCCCAGCCAAAAAACCAATAATAACCGTCGGTAAGGCTTCCATAAGTTCAATTGAAGGTTTGACCACTCTTCGCATTCGCGGAGACATAAAATAGGCGGTATAAATGGCCCCGAGCACCGCAACAGGTACGGCAAACATCATAGCAAACAGAGCGGCCTTGATGGTCCCAAAAGTGATCGGAACTAAACTGAATTTCTCTTCAAAATCATCATTAGCCGACGTTGATTGCCAAACATATTGAGGCTCTGGGTAACTTTCATACCACACTTTTTGCCAGAGCGATGAAAATGAAATCTCTGGATATTCATTGTCGACCTTAGCCACGCTGATTTTGTCATCGATAAGTGTCGCCAAATGCAATTCATTAGCGGACATGGCGGCTAATTGTGGTGATTTATCAAATGCTCGTTCAAATAAAGAGAGCTTTTCACTGGTCGTATAATGGCTTTGTAACGTGCCATTCTTATAGAAACTGTAGAAACCTTTTCGGTAAGTATCTGGCAAAATAAATTGCACTTCTTCCGCGAGCTGAAAATCACGGATATGGGTCAGGCTGCGTTTTTTATTTTTTAGTACATCAAACCATTGGGAAACCTGTCCATCTTGATGCGTTACCAACAGAGAATATGCACCAGATAATAAGTTGATACTTTTCACTGCGTGCTTCGCGTCATTCAAACTAAGATCAATCACTTCACGAACAATGAACCCCACTTCCGTTAGTTTCAATACCACCAAATCTGATTGAGATCTTAAATATAACGTTTGCCCATCAGGTGTCGCTAATAACTGTTGTTGTAAACCGAACTTGTCCGATAGCCATTGGCTTTTCTTAAAAACATACCCACCAGCAAGATCTCTTTGATACCACTTAACAAGGAGACGCTGATCAGTTAACTGAGCAACAACGGTGAGTTCACGTCCACTTTTAGAGAATGCGAACTGCTCAATCATCGCCCCATTAGATACTTTATCATTCAAGAATGGGGCAGATAGCGTGATTTTCTCGACTTTTGGCTTCTTATGTCCGCCATTTTGCAATACGGGCACACTATACTCTGGAGAAAACAGGGTGATATGACTGGCACTATCAGCAAAGGCGAACCAGTTTTCAGAGGGGGTATTTCGAGAAAAGGCGATGGGGTTACTTGCTACATTAAGCTCAAAGTAAGGGCGTGTATTTTGAGTACCTAAATCCCAAAATTGTACCAAGCCTGATTTTTCGATGGTGAATGCATGTTGACCGTACTCATCAACGGATAAAGCAATCGGCTTGTCTACGCTAACGGTTTTAACGGCCTGTTTTGTCTCTAATCCAGTGTCAGAAAAAATCGGTAAAATGACGATGGCCAAATAAACAAAGATCAATACCAAAGCGGCTAAAACACTGACACCACCACATGTCACTGAAAAACGAACGAGACGATCTTTCAACCATCTTTTTTTATCACGTTCTTTCAATGAAAATTGGGCTAAAGCCATCTGTTTATCTACCTTTTCTAGCTACTGACATAATATGTACTTTAGATGACAGTTATATTACAAGTAACGTTAAACAACTGAAACTAATAACAAGTTTATTAACCCTATTACTTAAAATAAAACCACAGACAGGATGAATATCATTCAATAAAAAGAACCCGTCATGTGTAGCTGATTAGTCGAGTTTCTGTAGAGCAGGCTGCGGTACTCGTGAGCAAGCCTTATAGCCCGATCTTTGCCAACTCTTGCTTTGCAAACTTCGGTGGTATCGCCAGGTAACCGTCTTCCTCTACCAGCTTCTGGCCTTGCTTAGAGAAAATAAAAGTGAGGAACTCTCTCTCTATAGGAGAAAGCGGCTTGTCAGGGTGCTTGTTAACATAGACATATAAAAAACGCGATAATGGATAATCACCACTCAAAATGTTGGCGCGAGTTGGTTGAACGTATTGTGAACCTCGTTCCGCAATCGGAATCAATTTTACGCCCGCAACTCGGTAACCAATCCCCGAGTAACCTATCCCACTGATTGACGATGCGACAGATTGAACGACAGAAGCAGAACCAGGCTGCTCATTGACTCTATTTTTGAAATCACCGCCACACAAAGCGTTCTGCTTAAAGTAACCATAGGTACCAGAAACAGAGTTTCGACCAAACAGCTGGAAGCGATGTTTCGCCCAAGGTTGTTTAATGCCTAACGCTTGCCAGCTTTCGATATGTTTAACACCACCACAACGCAATGTTTCAGAAAATATGCCATCGATCTGACGAAAGTTTAGCCCTTCAATGGGGTTATCACGATGCACAAAAAGGCCAATCGCATCGATAGCGACTCGCAGCGCTGTCGGCTTATAGCCATGCACTCTTTCAAACGCTTCAACTTCTCGTAGACGCATTGGACGACTCATAGGTCCAAGCTGAGCCGTTCCTTCCGTTAAAGCAGGAGGAGCGGTGGAAGAACCAGATGCTTGAACTTGGGCGTTCACATTCGGGTAGTAAGATTTGAACTCTTCCATCCATAATGTCGTCATACCGGCCAAGGTATCCGAACCCACCGATAATAAGCTCCCAGAAACCCCAGAAACCTTAGCGTAATCAGGCAGAGAGTCGACACTCTGTTCGGCATGAACAGAGGTTGCTAAAACAAACGCGAGCAATGAGCTGGCAGGGAAACGCATCCTACGTATCAAACAACTCATGATACTGTCAGTCGGTTTGGCAATGTGAAATGGAATCGACTACCGACACCTACTTCACTTTGAATTTCTAAATGCGAATCATGGTGACTCAGCGCATGTTTCACAATTGCCAAGCCAAGACCACTGCCACCAGTATCGCGTGAGCGTGCTTTATCTACGCGATAGAAACGTTCAGTGAGTCGATGTAAATGCTGTGGCTCGATACCGTCTCCGGTGTCTGACACATCCAAATGAGCCCCTTGACTCGTTTGGTACCAACGCACCTTAATTGTTGCACCCGGTGGTGTGTATTTCACGGCGTTATAAACCAAATTCGATATTGCACTTCTTAACTGATCTTCATCAGCGAAGACGCATAAACTCCTATCAATATCAAACTCAAGTTTATGTTCACGATCGCCACTTAAACTTGCCGCTTCCTTCTCAAGTACTTCTAACATCGCGGGAACATTGACGACTTCATCCAACTCATGCATCGGCGCTGCTTCGATTTTTGAAAGCGTTAGAAGCTGATTAACCAGGCTGTTCATGCGATTCAGTTGCTCGGTCATCACACCATGAGCCTTAGGCCACATAGGACCAACGATCATGTCTGGATCTTCCGTCATTTCAAGGTAGCCCTGAAGTACAGTCATTGGCGTACGCAGTTCGTGAGAGACATTGGCAAAGAAATTACGACGCATGCCTTCGAGCTGTTTTAGCTGAGTAACATCACGTACCACCATTAGATGTTCACCCTCGGTATACGGCACAATACGAAGCTCAAGCATACGTTCCACGTTAAGCGGCGAAGGCATCTCTAACGGTTCTGAAAAATCTTGTTTATTAAGATACTTGATGAAGTCCGGCGTGCGGATCAAGTTAGAAATCGGTTGCCCTGAATCGTCTGGCCAGCGAAACCCAAGTAAATACTGAGCAAGCTTGTTACACCAAACGATATTGCCTTCACCGCGAAATACCACAACGGCATCAGGAAGGGATTCGGCACCGTTTCTGAAACGGCGGATCAGGTTGGTCAGCTCTTTACGTTTGCGACGCTGTCTCTGCTGCATACGATAAATACCGTTGAACAGAGACTCCCAATTCCCAGAACCTGATGGTGGCGTTAGACGCTTCTCATCCCACAACCATGCGGACAAACGCATTTGATTATGTAGATGCCAGCCGAGCTGCAATACCGTAGCAGCCAGCAGTAACCAAGGTAGGTAGCCGAATATCCATCCGACTAAAACCCAAGGTGCGTAAAAAAAAGCCAGCTCCCAAGCCAGCTTTTTCCAGGTTAACTTTTCAACCATTCAGGACTCCGTAAACTGGGTAGCGAAGCCACACTAAGCTTTTGTAGAAAAACGGTAGCCCGCGCCGCGAACCGTTTGGATTAGCTTATCATGACCGGCTGATTCAAGCGCTTTGCGCAGACGTCGAATGTGCACATCAACCGTACGATCTTCCACATAAACATTGGTACCCCAAACGTTATTCAGCAGTTGCTCTCGACTGTATACACGCTCTTGGTGTGTCATAAAGAAGTGCAACATTTTGAACTCTGTTGGCCCCATATCAACAGGACCTTCGCTTGCGGTAACGCGGTGAGATACAGGGTCTAATTTAAGACCTTGTACATCAATCACGTCTTCCAATGCCGTCGGTGTCACACGGCGAATCACCGCTTTCAGACGAGCGACAAGTTCTTTTGGTGAAAATGGCTTAGTAATGTAGTCATCAGCGCCCACTTCTAAACCACGCACCTTATCTTCTTCTTCGCCACGAGCCGTTAGCATCACCACAGGAATGTTGCGAGTTAACTCTTCACGCTTCATGTGCTTGATAAAGTTTATCCCGCTACCACCTGGTAGCATCCAATCTAGTAATACTAGATCTGGGAAAGGTTCACATAGCTTGTTTACTGCTGTATCGTAATCTTCAGCCTCGACTGCTTGGTAGCCTTTTTGTTCAAGCACGAAACACAGCATCTCACGAATAGGTGCTTCATCTTCAACGACCAGAATCCTTCTCGACATAATTGAATAGCCTTAGTATTTAATCAACGCATTGCATTATCTGGTTTAATTATGACACTTTTGTGACCTTTGAAAACAAATTTTCATATAACTGTCTCAAACATTTCACTTTTAATTTTTATTACAGGTAAAAGACAAATGGAGCGAAATCTCCTATGATGAGCGTCTTCAGATAAAGGTATGAGTAATATTTATGTGGTTTAAGAATTGCCTCGTCTATCGCTTTAATCGTGATATAGACTTCAACGCAGATCAGCTAGAGAAACAACTTGAAGAGTTCCGTTTTACCCCTTGTGGTAGCCAAGACAAACAGAAGTTTGGTTGGGTAAATGCGATGGGGCGACACGGCGATATGATGACGCACGTATCAGAAAACCGCATTCTAATCTGTGCAAAGAAAGAAGAGAAAATGCTGCCAGCTTCTGTGATCAAAGATTCATTGAATGCAAAAGTAGAAACGCTGGAGGCAGAGTCCGGAACACCTCTGAAAAAGAAAGAAAAAGACAGCCTAAAAGAAGACATCATCATTGATCTACTTCCTCGAGCTTTCAGCCGCAGTAACTTCACTTACGCGCTGATCATGCCGAAAGAAGGCTTTATCGTGGTTGATGCAAGCAGCTACAAAAAAGCGGAAGATGTATTGGCATTGTTACGTAAAACGATGGGCAGCCTCCCCGTAGTACCGGCGATTCCTGAGCAAGCGATTGAAACAACGTTAACTGAATGGGTGAAGTCAGGCGAAACACCTCAAGGTATCACTCTACTTGATGAAGCAGAATTAAAATCTATCCAAGAAGACGGCGGTATTGTTCGAGTTAAGAAACAAGAACTAGAAGCGGATGAAATTAAGAACCACATCGAAGCCAACAAAATGGTAACGAAGCTGCTGATCAACTGGCAAGATCGTATTGAATTCATTCTTGCCGATGATGGTAGCATCAAGCGCCTAAAATTCAGTGATGAACTCAAAGACGAAAACGACGATATTCCACGTGAAGACCAAGCGGCGCGTTTTGATGCCGACTTCTCTCTACTTTGCGGGGAGCTCAGTGTTTTCCTTCCAAACCTGTACGAGTCATTAGGCGGTTTAACCCAACCTAACGCTTAATCAGCCAAACGGTAAGCTCAGGAGCAAACGATACCTGAGCTTATTATTCTCCAAATTCCCGCTTATATCGGCCTCTCTCCCCTCTTGTTAATGTTATAGCTACCTTTAGGGCTATCAACCAAACTCATTTTAGCGTAAAATTTGCGCCCATTTGATATCACTTGGTGGTATCAACCTGACTTGAAATCAGAATTAGAGAACGAAGCAATGACAATACAAAAACCATTTGTACCTGAACTATTATCACCGGCAGGAAGCCTTAAAAACATGCGTTACGCATTCGCCTATGGCGCAGACGCAGTATACGCAGGCCAGCCACGTTACAGCCTTCGCGTTCGTAACAACGAGTTCAATCACGAAAACCTACAAATTGGTATCGATGAAGCTCATGCTCAAGGCAAAAAGTTATATGTTGTATGTAACATTCAGCCGCACAACTCTAAATTAAAAACATTCATTCGCGACCTTAAGCCCGTTGTAGATATGGGCCCTGACGCCCTTATCATGTCGGACCCAGGTCTTATCATGATGGTTCGTGAAGCATTCCCTGAAATGCCAATTCACCTTTCTGTTCAAGCAAACGCAGTAAACTGGGCGACCGTTAAGTTCTGGTCAACCCAAGGCGTTGAACGTGTAATCCTATCTCGTGAGCTATCGCTTGAAGAGATCGAAGAGATTCGCGAACACTGTCCAGAAACCGAACTAGAGATCTTTGTTCATGGTGCTCTTTGCATGGCGTACTCTGGTCGCTGCCTACTTTCGGGTTACATGAACAAGCGCGATCCAAACCAAGGCACTTGCACTAACGCTTGTCGTTGGGAATACAAAACCGAAGCTGCAAAAGAAGACGAAAATGGTCAGATCGTTGAAGCAAATCCTACTGGTGTTGCTATTCAAGAAGTAGAAGTTCAAGATGAACGTCCAGACAACACACTAGGTCTAGGTAAACCAACAGACGAAGTGGTTCTACTTTCTGAATCACACAAGCCAGAAGAAAAGATGGCTGCGTTTGAAGATGAGCATGGTACTTACATCATGAACTCAAAAGACCTTCGTGCAATCCAACACGTTGAGCGTCTCACTAAGATGGGGGTTCACTCTCTGAAAATTGAAGGTCGCACTAAGTCTTTCTACTACTGTGCGCGTACTGCACAGGTTTACCGCAAAGCTATCGACGATGCTGTGGCAGGCAAACCATTCGATGAAAGCTTAATGGGTACACTAGAGAGCCTAGCTCACCGAGGTTACACTGAAGGCTTCCTACGTCGTCATACACACGATGCATACCAAAACTACGAATACGGTTACTCTATCTCTGACACTCAACAGTTTGTTGGTGAATTCACGGGCAAACGCCGTGGCGACCTAGCGGAAGTAGAAGTGAAAAATAAGTTCCTGCTTGGTGACAGCTTAGAGTTGATGACACCGAAAGGTAACGTTGTTTTCAAACTAGAAGTTATGGAAAACCGTAAATCTGAAGCAGTCGACGATGCGAAAGGTAACGGTCACTTTGTATTTATTCCTGTACCAGCAGATTTCGATCTCGAGTACGGCTTGCTGATGCGTAACTTGAGCGAAGGCCAAGATACACGTAACGCATCAGGCAAATAATTTTCACTTAAGCGACTTACTTGAGAAGAAAACAATGGCTCTGTTAATTACTGACAAGTGCATAAACTGCGATATGTGTGATCCTGAATGCCCGAATGGCGCAATTTCGATGGGTGACAGCATCTTCGAGATCAATCCTGATTTATGCACTGAGTGCAAAGGTCACTATGAAAAGCCAACATGTCAGTCTGTATGCCCCATAACAAAATGCATCATTACTGACCCAAACCATATTGAAACTGATGACGAGCTACTTGAGAAGTTTGTTATCATTCAAGGCTTGACCTAAAAAAGAAAGGTTCAACTTAACCATAAGTTGAACCTTTTTTTTATTCTGATTTCTCGATTGGATAAATATTGTAGAAGAGCTCTTTTTCAAATTGATATTCGAGTCGTTCTCGCCAGTTTATTCATTGAGCTATCGGAACAAGATAAAAGCTTTCCCTACTGGTATCAGTCACAAATGCCATTCCATACTGCATCAATTCATAATCAACATCATTTACGAAGCTAGGTATAGACAACACTATCTAGCAAATCAAAACTTCATTGATTATAGCGACATTGTTTCGAAGGTCTGTCGCGCTTGGAATGGATTTCTTGAGTGCAAAGATCGCGTCAAAAAAATGTGTACAAGGGATTGGATTAACCTGATCAGTTAATTTTCCAGATTGCTATTAATATGGCAGGGGTGGAGAGATTCGAACTCCCAACATGCGCTGTTTTTGGGAAGTCGGGGAATCCGCTGCTCTATCAGTTGAAGATTTCAACACAWAAAAGCAAAAAGGCYCTAGCATTTCTGCTAGAGCCTTAAATATGGCAGGGGTGGAGAGATTCGAACTCCCAACACGCGCTATTTTTGGGAAGTCGGGGAATCCGCTGCTCTAMCAGTTGAAGATTTCAACACATAAAAGCAAAAAGGCCCTAGCATTTCTGCTAGAGCCTTAAATATGGCAGGGGTGGAGAGATTCGAACTCCCAACACGCGGATTTGGAATCCGCTGCTCTGCCAATTGGAGCTACACCCCTATTTTCAGTTTTAAAGAGCTGAAACTCTGAATAAGTGGCGGAGTGGACGGGACTCGAACCCGCGACCCCCGGCGTGACAGGCCGGTATTCTAACCAACTGAACTACCACTCCGCAGTGGTCAACTCACTAAGTGAGCGTCCATATCTCCAGGTCGGTCAACCTAAAGATTTAATTTAAAGCCTGGCGATGTCCTACTCTCACATGGGGAAGCCCCACACTACCATCGGCGCTATTGTGTTTCACTTCTGAGTTCGGCATGGAATCAGGTGGGTCCACAATGCTATGGTCGCCAAGCAAATTTTAAAATTCGGAAAACTGATTTAAAAGTCTATCTCTTCAAACGCATTCAAGGTCTGTCTTTCTTTGAGTCCACAAAACCCCTTGGGTGTTGTATGGTTAAGCCTCACGGGCAATTAGTACAGGTTAGCTCAATGCCTCGCAGCACTTACACACCCTGCCTATCAACGTCGTA